>JAEUSA010000147.1 GCA_016788945.1 Leptospiraceae bacterium | reverse complement strand
CATGCCGACGACGCCCCAGACGATCGTCGCAAGCGCGAACTTGCGGACTATCCGGTTGTCGTACTCAAACGTCTCAACTGCCATAGTTTGCTCCTTGAATATTTGCCTGACCGTGTTGCGCTTTTGCTTCACCCGGTTTTGCATTCATTTTTAAACCGTCGGAATTTTCTATAAGTACGTTGTTTTGCCGCGAATTGCGGTCATAATCGTCGAACAGTATTCGCATCGCCGGCGTTTCAGAATCATCAAACTGGCCGCGCGAGTGCGCAATAAAGAAAGCGGCGAGAAAGCCGGCGCCTAATAGCAGGCTGAAAATGAGCAGTACATAAAGTGCTTCCATCAGGTAAGTCCCCCTCTGCCGATACAATTTTTTCTTATCATTTGAGCCCTCTGGCGCGAGCACCTGCTCGCGCCGAAACAAATGCGAGTGCAATAACGCTCAGCGAACTGAGCGGCATTAAAATCGCACAGAAAAGCGGCGTCAGATTACCCGCGACCGCGACGCTGACGCCGATGGCGTTGTACGCAAAAGACACCGCGTAGGCAGTGATCGCCGTCGTCCGTGCCTGCGCGGCCAACGACATCAGCGCGGGCAAACGCGCAAAAGATTGTGCCGATAATATCGCATCACTGGCTGGCGAAAAATTGCTATTCTTTTCAGCGATCGCGACGCCGATATCGGCAACACCGAGGGCCCCCGCGTCATTGAGTCCGTCGCCGATCATCATCGTACGCCCGCGCTTCCGATAGTCATTGATAATGCCGGCTTTCTCAGCGGGCGATGCCGAAAAATGCAAGGGGACATCCGCCCCAAAAATTGTCTCAAAACGCGCACGTTCGCGATCGCCGTCACCAGAAAGCAGCGCAAGTTGGTGGTGTTTGGCCAATGCGCCGATTGTCTCAGTCAGTTGCGGCCGCAATTCATTGCCGATCGAAAAAAAGCCTTTGTAGCTACCGTCGATCGCGACATGCACTTCAGTAGTAAAACTTTCGGCAGCATGCCGAGCCAGCGCGACACCGTTCTGCTCAAGCCAAGCGGCCGACCCGATGAGCACGGTATGCCCGGCAACTGCACCGCGCGTGCCGGCACCCGGTACTTCTTCAAAATCAGCGACCTCTTCACGCGCGTCGCCGAGATGCGTCGAGAGTGCAGCGCTCAGCGGGTGCGATGACTGGTGGGCGAGAGAAGCAATCAGGCGTGAATCTGAAGGTGAGCTGCCTGCGGCGGATGCATGAAAGTGGATGTCATAACGGCCCGGAGCGGTTAAGGTTCCCGTTTTGTCGAACACGATGCGTGTCAGCGAAAAGAATTTCTCCACCGTCGCTGCCGACTTGAGAAACAACCCGGCGCGTGCCAGCGCGCTCTGTATAGTAAAGAAAGAAAACGGTTTTGCCATCGCCAGAGCGCATGGACAGGTGATTACCAGTACGGCGGAAAAAGCATTCCACGCGCGCGATGTATCAGACGGCAACCAGTAGAGCAATGCGCCAACGGCAATCGAAATGACCGCACCGGTAAAGTATGGCAGCACACGCTCGGCAAAGTTGCTTTCGGGTATTGCCCCCGCTGTTGAATTGGTTTCAGCGCCGTTTTCCCAGATACGATTCAGGCGTGACTGATCGACAATCTCAAGCACTTCGAGATCGACCGCTCGACCAGTGAGTTTGCCGCCCGTTTCAAAAATGTCGCCGCGCGAGAGCGGTACCGGCAGAGCTTCACCGGTAATAAACGCATAATCAGCCTGCGCCGATTCAGAAAGCAAACGGCAGCGCGTCGGCGCAATCTCTCCGTTTCGCAGGCGCAACGTATCGCCGGCCGCAAGATTCTGCACCGGCGTGATGACCTCATCGTCACCGCGTTTTACCCGCACGGCGAGCGGCAGAAACAAAAGGTTATCGCGTTCGAAATTCAACCACTCGTATGAACGGCTCTGCACGTAACGGCCCAACAAAAGAAAGAATATTAATCCGGCGAAGGTATCGAAATAACCCGCGCTCGTACCGGCGGCAATTTCGGCGACGCTGCGGCCGAACATGGCAATAATACCAGCCGAAATCGGTAGATCGAGAATAATCTTGCGTTTTTTCAGCGCGCGGAATGCGTTGGCAAAGAACTCCCCCGCCGAATAGAATAAGACGAACGCCGACAACAATATGTTGAGACCTAAAAACGTGCGGGCAAAGCCTGCCTCGACATGGGCAGAAAAATATTCGGGAAAACTGAAGAACATCGCGTTGCCAAAACCGAATGCAGCCACCGCCATGCGTTTCAGCAACTTCTTATCGTATGCAGTGAGCGCACGGCTGCGACGCGATTCGGGTCCAAAATCAGGGACATAGCCGAGTTCGGCGACAAAAGATACGAGGCGTGAAACCGGCAGCGCGGGGTCTGCCGTGAGTACAATTTCTTTGCGCAGGTAGTTGATGCGCGCTCCGGTCACACCTTGCAGCATCTCGGGCAGTTTTTCCAGCAACCAGACGCAGGCCGCACAGTGGATCGCCGGCAGTTTCAGGCGAATCGAATAACGCGCGGCCCCTGCTTCGCGGACGAAAAGCTTACGAAACCAATCGGTATCGCAATAGCTATAGTCACCCTGTGGCTGGCCGCGCAGCGATTCAATCTGGTTATCGCCAATGTCGTAAAAACCCAGCAAATTGTGATCGCGCAGAATCGAATAGACCTGCGCACAGCCCTGACAGCAAAACCGGTTATCACCTGAAGTGATTTGCGCAGCGGCGGCGCCGCAGTGCGCGCAGCATTCACCCTGCGAAACCTGAGGAGCGCGTACGGTGAGAGCGGCACCAGTCACTGCGACCACAGGCAGAGCCCGAATAATCCCGTAAAGGATAAAAAGATCGGTTATTATTTATATATACAGATCGCTTTTTCTGGCGATTATGGGAGAATCAGATTTTACAGATAATTAAGAGGGAAAATGGGTAATCTTGGCGTGTAAAGAAAAAAAACATCCCGGTTGCCCGGGATGTTTTCTGGAGTGAAATTATTTGCCGAGGCCCGGAACTGACGGAACTTCTGGCACAGCTGGCAGAGACTTGCATGATTTGTAAGCTTCTGCTTTAGCTTTGGTTGCTTCTTTCAGCGCATCGTTTGCTGATTTGTTGCAATCTTTCTTCTCTTGGCCTTTTTTTGCTTTGCAATCTTTCATTGCATCTTTGTGCGTAGCCTTAGCTGATTTGAATGCTTCGTCTGCTTTTTTCTTGCATTCTTTTTCTGCAGGGTTTGCGCCAGCAAAAACACCTGTTGCTGCAAATGCAACAACTGCGAGAATCATTGAGAGTTTTTTCATTTATTTTGTCTCCTGTGGGTGCCGCTCAGGCGACACCCATAGAATAACGGTTCTCAGTACCCGGTTCGGACATAAAAAAAGGCAATTTTCAGCGAAAAAAACGCGAAAATTGCCGTTTTGCGGGCTTTTTATGCGCTCATGGAAGCGGAGTCTGCGTCATAGACTTCAAGACCCACCATCAACTCCGGATGTTCTGCCCTGAAGGCACCGACAACCGCATCGGTAAGCATTGCCCTTGCCTCGCGCGATACCGGGAAAAATACATCGGCGTATTCGCCGTTGCGCAGCCTGAAAGAGGGCATGCCGATAAACACCCCTTTACGTCCCTTCACGAGCCGCAGATTTTTTACCACAAAAGCATCAGACAGAGTTACATGAGCATACCCCAGCGTATTTTTGCCATCCGCCTGAGGAAAAACCTGAACCCGAGAAATACGTACGTGTTCCATTATAGACCCCCTAAGTCAACGAGTGAAATACAGTGCAAGCAGCCACTGGGCTGCGTAATAGGTGACGGATACTGTCGCCTGCACATACCAAGTACGACGGATGAATTTGTCAAACGCCAACAAAAAATCTGACAAAGCGAAAAAAACCGCACCCACAATGGCAAGTACTGCGGCACTGCGTAACGCGAAAATCAGTAAAAGTGCCGTCACCGTAATATAAAGCAAAATTGGCAGAATATAACGCTTTTTCCTCGCTTTCACGAGATTCTGCGCGAGGTAAATGAAGGCAAAGAGTGAAACTGTCACCGACAAAGCAACATAAACCCATGGGAAGTTTATCCCATCGGTGCGAGCGGCAAAGGCAAAAACATAAAATATATGACCGAGCAAGAAGCTCAACAAACCGGGGATAAATCCCTTTTCTGACAATAACCAGAGGTCGCCGATTAATCCGAACAGAACTGCGGCAAGCCATAATTTGTCGGGGAACACAGGGCGCAGAAATGCGAGCAACAGAATCATCA
Source organism: Leptospiraceae bacterium (assembly GCA_016788945.1). Lineage (GTDB taxonomy): Bacteria > Spirochaetota > Leptospiria > Turneriellales > Turneriellaceae > Turneriella. The sequence goes on along the minus strand of JAEUSA010000147.1, from coordinate 2,713 downwards.
AAATCGGCAATGGCTTGAAAAACGGATAAACTTTGGTGACAGTAAGTTTTGTAATTACGGAACAAAACACGAGCAACGAAAAAATAAGCAGGCTATTATCCATTACGAACCCCGCTCAGTCTGCAGACGTATGCTCAGACGCTTCTTAATACCTTCTACATTATAATAGAAAGTTAACTCTTCGGTACCGGCGGGAATAAACTCAAACGGTACGATCTGGAATCCACCTTCTTCATAACCCACTTCGAGCGCATCATCGGGCTTTTTTTTGTCGAACCAGAACGCGTCTTTCGGCGCAGTGCCCGCGCGCGCCGTGATATAAGCCGCATACATGGCGTCGTAGCGAAAATGTTCGTAAGACACCGAGGTAAAACGTTTTGCGTATTCGTCGGCCGAAAGCACCGGATATTTTTTTCCCGACTGATCGGCGAAATACGCGCTGCGCAGATCGAGTCGCCATGGCAATGCCGTACGGTTTTCAAAATCGAAGCGCAGCAGAGTTAGCGGCGGTAAACGATGGTACTTCGTCACCGAAGTCAGCTTGAGGTCTTCGGCGAGATTATCCAGATCATCGGCATCGGGCGCATGCATCGCCAGATAAAGCGGCTTACGCGAAAGCTCGATTTCACCCCGCCGCGGCGGTTTTTTCGCCTGACGCGCAACAGGATTCTGCACAATCATATAAGTATGCAGGCGATTTTCCGCGCAGGCAATGGCGGCAATCACCGGAAAAAAGAATACGCAGCGGCGCACACTACGCACCTTGAGCCTGCCGGGCGCACGACAAGCCATTTCAGAGCCCTCGCCCCACCCCTCTGGGGCTGCGCGACAGGTCACGAAAAACGCGCGCGAGCAAAATGCGCTACGATTTTCTGCCGAAAATCGTACGCAAAACGGCTAAGAAGCCTGCATTCTGCACGCGCAAAGAGCGTTTTTCGACCGGGATCCTAAAATCCGACAAGCTATTACGACCTGCCGCGCAGCTCCCTCCGCAGATGAGCCCCTGGAAAACGTTGACAGCGCAAATCAGCCTGCTTGCGGTGTGGCATGAAACTTACCCTGTGGTTTATTGTCGCATCAGCTTTCAGCTTTCTTTCCGCCGAAACTCCGGCGGAATACCGGGCACGCAAATCGTTCGAGGCCGAAAGCGAGGTTGATCCGAAGCAGACGCATGCAATCCGCGAATGCGCTGTCAGCAAAATCAATACCTGCGTTTTTCCATTGATCGCCCATCTGAAAAAAGAGGGCAAAGAAAATGCCACGCTGCGCCGTGAGAGTGCCTATGCGCTCGGCAGATTGCGTGCCCCCGAAGCGCGCGAACCTCTGCTGCAACTGCTGCAAAAAGAAAGCGATGCGCAGGTGAAAGCGGCTATTGTACGGGCGCTCGGGCAAATCGGCAATAAGGCGGATGTCAAAACGATCTCGGCGTTTTTAACCGACAACGACCCACTGATGCGCAGAACCGCTGCGCGCGCGCTCTATGATATTGACGACAAGGCCTCTTCGGCAGAAGTTGCGGCCAAAATAGCCGGAGAAAAAGACGACTACACGCGCGCAGAAATGCTCAATACCGCAATGCAGCACGAAGGTGGCAAGGTCGAGCATGCGCTGGCTCTCAGCAAAATACTCTACAGCCCCGACCGCGCCGCGCGCATGCGCGCCGCCGAGGTGCTCGCACAGTATAAAAACCGTGAAGCGCTGGGCGACCTCGAACGCGCCTTGTCAACGGAAAGGGATCTGCAGGTACGTGCGGCGATATACCACGCGCTGCAGCAAACCACCTTCGGTTACTGAAATAAGCAAATTATTGACGAGGTGTCTGAATTACATAAAATGTTTCGAAACATGCGCAGCGTAACGCGTTGCGCATGGTCTGAAACGAGGCTTGCGGCGGTTTTCCGGCGCAAAAAGCCCAGATGGCGGAATTGGTATACGCGCTAGTTTCAGGTACTAGTGGGGGCAACCCCGTGGGGGTTCAAGTCCCCCTTTGGGCACAGACGGGCGGCAGGCAACTGCCGCTTTTTTTTTTGCGGCTGACACGCCGCAGGTTAACCCACCCGTGTGCCCCGTTAGATGAGCGCAAAAGCCTGCCTCCCGCGTTGGACACATCTCTCTCGAGTATGGCGCAAACACACTACCAGAGCTGAAGAGCGCCGCGGCGAACCGCAAAGGGCCGCTGCAAGAAATACGTGCACACGAACCCGCTGGAGCAATAGCGGTTGAATACCGTGACCTACAGGATATCGAGTATTGCCAAGGCGAAGAGTTTTACGGTGAAAAACTATCGGCCGCTCAGTACGGCGTTAGTTTTCGCGCAAACGTCTGCGTGCGCGCCAGCGACGGCAGCCTCTTGCTGCCAAAAATAGCATCCGACAACGCGCTGACGCGCGTAACATATTGGCATCTCAGCGAGAACGATTTTTTCTCGCTGGGCTTTTTGCGCAACCTCGCGGATCAACAATTGTTCATCGCCGGCTTATCCGATGCGGCGCTGCTGTTGCGCTTATCGCGTCTAAATACTGTGGATATCCTCTGCGCCGCGGCGTACTCTCGGGCGATTGCTCTTATCACCGCAAACGGCTCGCTTACGGCTGAAGAAGCTGAAGAATTCTGTGCGCTCATGGCGGGCCATTGGCGCTCAGGAAACTTGTCGCTCGCTCAACGGGTGACGGGTGACTTTCGGCACGCCGATCAGAGCGGTGAGGCCGGGCTT
>JAEUSA010000139.1 GCA_016788945.1 Leptospiraceae bacterium | reverse complement strand
GTTCATAGCAGTCATAACTGATTTGCCGCATAATTTTGCCGGCAGAAAATTCAAATCGGAATGCACAATGGGCTTTAAGCAGCTGATCTTTTTTCAGATGACCGGCGTCTATGGCCATCTGTCCCGTCCATTCCACCTCGGCAAATATAATCGACCCTGACTCAACGATACTGAAAAGTAAATTTTTCTGCCACGCAAGTATCGAACGACCAACCGACAAACCCTTAAGCGCCTGCTCGAGATTACGCGTCTGTCCGTTTCGATTGATCGCGTTGGGATGTTCAATAAACACTGCCTGTCCGCTGACGAATGGCGTGATGTCCTCAAATACCTCTACTGCCCGCAGATATTTACGGACGATTTCTTCCTGTTCAGTCATTTTGAGCTACTCCTTTAGTGTACCGCTGCACAAACAACTCGCCAACGTCATGTAACGGGAAACCGTGAGGGTTTAGCAAGTAGAGCATGACCATGCCTTGTAGCGTTGCGCGAAACAGCGGTAGTTCCTTTTCTGCCTCGTTATGCCCCAGATCTGCCAGCAGTCGTAGCTCTTCAGCCTGCAGGGCCGCGAAGCGCTCAGGTGATTGCTGCATCGCTTTAGTCACAAGTTTGTGGTGCTGCTTTTGCAGAAACGTCGTGACGAGAAAACGCTGGCGATCTTCGCCTTCGGTGAGTTCTGTGACTAATTGTGATACGAGAATACGCAGACGACGCACCGCAGATTTTTCGGCACGCATCCGCTCGATCAGGTCGTCGAGTTCATCGAGACGTGCGCGTATCAGTTCGCGTAGAATATCGTCTTTCGAACGGAAGTAGTGATACGCCAGTCCCTTGGAAACTTGGGCGCGGCTCGTAATATCGTCAATCGTCGTCGTTTCAAAACCCTTCTGTTCGAACAGTTCGCGCGCCGAGGCCATAATTGCTGCCGCGCGCCCTTTTCGCTCCCGAGTCATGAACCAATAATACTTGACTGACTGGTCAGTCAAGTATTATACAGACTTCGAACGTCAATGCACCGCGCCGATCGATGGTTTTTGGCGTATATTAGCTAAATGTCTGCGCCCGATGTGCAAAATAACCCGCTGCTGAACCAAGGCGAACTGCCCGACTTCACGAAAATTACTGCCGAGCATGTAGTCCCGGCCGTGCGCGAAGCCCTGCGGCTGGGCAAAGAAAACCTCGCACGTCTCGAACAGGTGACCGACCCGACTTGGAATAACTTCGTGCTGCCGCTGCGGGAAATCTCGCGCCGCATCGATCGCGTGTGGGGCGCAGTGAATCACCTGATGGGGGTCAAGAACTCCGATGCGTTGCGCAGTGCGCACGAAACCGTACAACCCGAGATGGTCGAATTTCAATTGCAGATCAGCCAGAGCCGTGCACTCTATAATGGCTGGCAAAAACTACAGGCCAAGGCTGATACTGAGCTTACGACACCGGCGCGTGCGCGTATCGTGGCGGCCGCGCTCCGTGACGCAAAACTGGCGGGTGTGGCACTCGAAGGCGATGCACAGAAGCGGTTCAACGAGATTCAGCGCGATCTGGCTTCGTTATCGACGCGCTTTTCCAATGCGGTGCTTGATGCCACTAAGGCATTTCAGCTGCTGTTGAAAACGGCAGATGAAGTCGCGGGTCTACCCGAAAGCTGGCGCGCGATCGCAGCGCAAACTGCCGCCGCAAACGGCCACACAGACGCCAATACAAATAGTGGCCCGTGGTTGGTCACACTCGATTTTCCCTCTTATCACCCATTCTTGCAGCACGCGCAAAACCGGGCCCTGCGCGAGCAGGTCTACCGCGCCACCGCGACCCGGGCAGGGGGCCGAGGCGCAGGAGGCGTCCAACCAGCCAGTGCCACGGATGGCAAAACTGGCCACTCATCAGAAAAATGGAATAACTGGCCGCTGATCGATGAAATATTGAAACTGCGCCGCGAAGAAGCACAGATTCTTGGCTACAAAAACTTTGCTGAGGTTTCACTGGCCGGCAAAATGGCACCCGACGTCGCGAAGATTCGCGAGATGCTTGTGAACCTCGCGAAGGTAGCGCGCCCGCAGGCGAAAGCCGAAATAGCAGCGCTCGCCACGTTTGCGAAAGAACAGGGTTTAAACGACGAACTACAACTGTGGGATGTCGCGTTTTACAGCGAACGCCGCCGTGAGGCACTCTACAACTACACCGACGAAGAGCTGCGTCCATACTTTCCACTGCCCAAAGTGCTCGATGGTATGTTTGCTCTCGCCGAAAAACTCTTCGCCGTCAAAATACGCAAATCAACCGAGAATGTACCGCTGTGGCACAACGACGTGCAGTTCTTCGACGTGCTCGCCGACGGTAATAAGATTGCATCCTTTTATCTCGATCCCTATGCGCGCTCGGGAGAAAAGCGCGGCGGCGCATGGATGGATGTCTGTCGTCAGCGCGAAAGCACAGCGCAGCAGACAATTTTGCCTGTAGCATACCTCGTTTGCAACGGCACGCCGCCTGTCCTAAACCAAGTCGAAGGCCCTCGACCTTCGCTGATGACCTTCAGTGAAGTCGAAACTCTGTTTCACGAATTTGGTCACGGTCTGCAGCATATGCTCACCCGGGTGGATGAATACGAGGCCTCGGGTATCTCGAATGTTGAATGGGACGCCGTCGAACTACCGAGCCAGTTTATGGAAAACTGGGTGTTTGAACGCAGCGTAATCGACCAGATTTCAGGTCACTACCAGACGGGAGAACTTCTGCCGCAAGCGCTGTTCGAAAAAATTGTCGCTGCAAAAAACTATATGGCCGGCTCGCAAATGCTGCGCCAGTTGTATTTTTCACTGATAGACATCGAATTGCATGAAAAATATGACGGCTCGCAACAGGTCGTCGACATCCAAAAGGCGATTGCGGCTGACTATACTGTCATTGCGCAGCTGCCAGACGATGCGTTTCTTTGTTCGTTCACGCACATCTTTGCGGGCGGTTATGCGGCGGGTTACTACAGTTACAAATGGGCCGAAGTTCTAAGCGCCGATGCCTTTGCCGCATTTGAAGAAGCGGGTCTCGCTAACGAAAAGGCGCTGCACGAACTTGGTCGTCGCTATCGCGATACCGTGCTGGCCTTGGGCGGCTCTCGCCATCCGCTTGAGATTTACCGCGAGTTTCGCGGGCGCGACGCGACGATTGACGCGCTGCTGCGCCACAACGGCATGAAGCCAGCGGCGTAGCGAGGCTCATGAAGAAACGCTTTTACCTATCGTGCGTTTTGGCATTCATTTTTACTGGAACAATTAGCGGCGAACAGGGCACGCGGGCAAAAACGATGCGCAACCAGACGCAGCGCAGCCCGAAGAGCACACCGAGTGCTCCCCCATCTTATTCACCACCCTCTCCGTCGAGGCCGTCGTACGATCCTGGGCCCAGCCGAAGTAACGGTTCTTCTCAGCCTCGGACAGAACACTCGGAATCGCCAGAACCCCGCGGTAACAAATCTGAAGCAAACACGACTGAGCTCGTCGACAACTGCACACAGTGCAAAGACGTTGAAGCCCCTGTTGATAAACAACGAAAGTTTGAAAACGAAGCGGACAAAAAAAGCCATCTGACAAATAATATTACGGTCAATTCCAGAATCGCATTCACAAATTGGGATTTTCATTTCAGCCCCGCCATACAACACCAGAGTACTTTTTTTCCCACATACGAAGTTGACATCAATGTCCTCGGACTGGATTTCTCTTACCTGACGGCCCTACCACCTCAACCCAAAGACCTGTTCCGCGAGATTCCGATCATTGATAACACCGCCAGCGGTTCGTTAATGGAATATCTGAAACTCGGAGCAACGCCGCTCATTTTTCTGGAGAATCCGCTGTTGAAAAACCTGCTCGCCATCGAGTACCGCAAGACCACAAAATCGACGACGATTACAGCAAACCAGAAACTATACTATTTTCCATATACTACCTATGCGGGCCTCACCGCGCAGGATTCTGACCTCGGTCTAATTTTCTACGAACAGAAAGCCGCTGGCTCAAAGCTCTCGTATACCATCAAGGAACGTGATTGGCTTTTTACCATCGGCATATTTGCGTTGCGGTTGGGTTATTTTGATCTGAGTTATTCAAAACCCTACCAAATGGACGCCGATATATACCAGGGCAACACCCTGATCGACCAACGGGTTTACCTTTTCGAAGGGCAGGCAACGGGTCGCGGGCTTATGGTGGGACTGCAAAATCTGTATTTTCCTAACTGGGATACCAAACGCTTCTATTTTACTACACCAGACTTGCTTGCCGACGGTTTTTTCTGGGGCTTAAAAGAAGCGGGTTTTTATTGGGGTACCGGCAGTATTCGCCTACAGGATAATCTCGATCTCGCCCAGAAATACCGGGCATTCTATCAGAACGAAACCGGTCATGAACCATCGGTAAATTTTCTGCGACAAGTTATCCACGTTGTTATCGGCTACAAGTTTAACCGCCATTTCATTGCGTTTGTCGAATATCGCTACAGCAATTATTCATTGGCATTAAGAGACAGTTATAGCGATGATACCTTCAATTATTTCCTGAGCCATGCCATAAACAGAGATACCGTCCAGCAGTTTGCGATCAACCTGACCGTCGGCTTCTGAAATTGTCGAGCACCGCATTGCTGCGTCGCTGTTCGAAAGCGCAAGCACCAATCACGGATTGCCGATTTTCGGCTCAAAGCAACCCTGACTGGAAAGCAGCTCACTGAGCATAAAGTCAAACTTCACTTCACGACGGGCCTTTTCCATTTTTGTACCCGAACTCATCGAACCCACAAGAATTAACTCCGCATAAATGCGGCCTTCTTTCAAGCGCCAGCTGCCATTCTTAAAATAAAGAATTCCACGTGCCCCACTGAATGAACCGCTGCCTTTTAAGCGCCCATCTTGTACAAGAGTCAATTTGAACTGCAGCGTATCTTCAGGCCCCGGCGCTTCACGGCAAATACGTTTCCCTGAAGGATTCGCCTGAGGGGCGGCAATCACGACTGGAACAAATGACAGCGAGAAGAATAAGATAACGGTGTGGACAATTTTGATGTTGCGCATGGATCGACTCTATTCCGCTACGAACGACCGCGTAAACCCCTTACAGAAATGCTTGACGAAACCGAAAAAAATGACTCTATTAATTAATGACCAGAGACGAGGTTCTGCGAAATGTCTTTGGCTACGAAACATTTCGCCTCGACCAGCAACGCATCATTGATAATGTACTGGCGAAACGCGACACCCTGGTCATCATGCCAACAGGCGGGGGAAAATCCCTCTGCTACCAGATACCCGCGCTCATCTTCGAAGGCCTGACCGTCGTCGTTTCACCGCTGATCTCGCTGATGCAAGACCAGGTCAGCCAACTGAACCAGCTCGGCGTCAGCGCCGTCTGCCTCAATAGCTCGCTTGGTCTCGACGAGTATGAAATGAACTTGCTGGAGATACGCTCGGGAAAGGTCAAGTTGCTGTACTTAGCCCCGGAAACGCTGTTTCTCGAACGCACGCAACGACTGCTCGGCCAGGTGCCTGTCGACTGCCTCACCATCGACGAAGCGCACTGCATCTCAGACTGGGGTCACGATTTCAGGCCCGAATACCGTAAGCTCATCGAGGTACGCCGCAGGCTCAAGGGCGCAGTAACCGTTGCCCTCACCGCAACGGCGACAGAGCGGGTGCGCGCAGATATTCGCGAGCAGTTGTCGATCGGCGCGGGCGATGAATTTATCGCGAGCTTTGACCGCAAGAACCTGTTTCTGAACGTGATGCACAAAGATAATCCACAATCGCAGGTGATAGGTATCTTGCGCGAGCATGCCGACGAATCGGGAATTATCTATTGTTATTCGCGCAACCAGGTTGACGAACTTGCGCATTTTCTTCACTCGCGCGGCTTCTCTGTTAAGCCTTACCATGCAGGTCTGGCCGACGACACACGCGCGAATAACCAGCGTCTCTTCATACGCGACGATGTGCAGATTATCGTCGCCACAGTAGCGTTCGGTATGGGTATCAATAAACCCAACGTGCGCTTTGTCATTCACCATGATTTGCCCAAAAATATCGAAAGTTACTACCAAGAGATCGGGCGGGCTGGCCGCGACGGTCTCAAGGCAGACTGCTACCTGCTCTATTCGCACGGCGACACAAACAAAATCAAATTCTTCATCGCACAGAAGGACGACGACGAAAAACGCGTTGCACTTTCACAGCTCGCCACGCTCGTTAACTACGCCGAAAGCGAAGTCTGCCGCCGCAAGACTCTTCTGCAATACTTTGGCGAAGAGGCCGCCGACCGATGCAATGCGTGCGATATCTGCCTGAATCCGCCGAAAGAAAAGACCGATTTCAC
>JAEUSA010000136.1 GCA_016788945.1 Leptospiraceae bacterium | reverse complement strand
TCTTCAGAAATTTGCTGGCCTCTGCGACGCGACACTTCTGTTTCGATAAATTTTTCCACCGTCATATTTCTCTTTTTCGCTTCCAGCTCAAAAATACGCTCTCGCGCCTTTTCCATTGCGGCCCGATGTCTTAACTGATATTCTTCCATTCGAATTTCAAAGAATTTTTGTTCATTATCGCGCTCTGCATCGCGCTGGGTTATTGATCCGCCGTCAAAGGTCGCCAATGTATCATTGGAACCACCGCATAAAGTTGCAGTGGATAGCGCTGCCATTATTGACAGAGCGAGAAAAAATTTCTTCATAGTCTCCGAAAACAACCGGACTGAGCGCGAAAAGCACTTTATCGGATACAGGCTCTTGGACTAAATATTTCTGCGTTATGTGTACTTCCGTAAATGTGATTTTTATTTCCACATTAATACACAGAATAAATGCAGTCGATTGGTGGCAAAGCCAACCCGTGAAAACATGTTGAGGCAGTGGATCAAAACTTTGTCAAAAAAGCCCTGTTTTAATGGGCAAATCGGTTTTCCACATTTCCACACGCTTAGTATTATTATTAAATATGGGACATAATATATTAGTCTAATATAATATGCCCATTGTCGAATCTGCATACCGCTGTCCGCGTCTGTTCCATAATCCGCACTTGCATACGGTTCTGTGCGCCACTGGTAGAAAACGGCCTGCAATCCGTTATATACGCGAACGCCTCGAACTCGACGACGGTGATTTCATCGATCTCGACTGGAGCAGCGTACCTTCGGAAAAGCTACTGATTATCGCCCACGGTATGGAAGGCTCGAGCCGCAGTAAGTATGTGCTGCATACAGTACAAGAAGCCAACCGCAGAGGAATTTCTGCGCTCGCTTGGAATATGCGTGGCTGTTCTGGTGAAGTGAATCGCAAAATTCATTTCTATCACAGCGGCAAAACCGAAGATCTCGACGCCGTGGTACGCCACACCATAGAACTCGGATTCAAAGAGTTATATCTTGTGGGTTTCAGCCTTGGGGGAAACCTCACTCTGCTGTATCTTGGCCAGCAGGCAAATTATCTTAATCGTCGCATACGCCGCGCGGCAGCCGTATGCGCTCCAGTCGATCTTGTCAGTTCTCAGGCACAGATTGAAGCGCCAAAAAACCGCCTTTATCTGGCACGTTTTCTGCGCGATTTTCGCCGTAAGTTTTATACCAAACGCCAGCACCGAAAAATTTATATTGATATAGCCAGTTTTCGTCGCGAGGTAAAAACGCTGGCGCATTTGGACGCGCGCTATACGGCACCATGGAACGGTTTTGCCAATGAATTGGTCTATTACCAGCAATGCAGTGCAGCCCCGCATTTGTCGCGCATCGCCATACCGGCATTGTTGCTTAACCCGAAAGACGATACGTTTCTTGCCAGTGAATGTTATCCCGAAGAATTTGCGCGGAATTCAGAGAAGTTTTATCTTGAAATGCCAGAACGGGGCGGACACTGTGCAATGCTGCAAGATCTGAAACTCGATAAGTCTTATATGGAGAGCAGAATCCTCGATTTCTTACTGCAGACCGGCGAAAATTCATAGCGAATCTCTGAAACAGAAGGCCACCAGGGTTTTTTGAGGTTACCTAAAATGCAAATCCAAACGATATCTCTGAATCGAAGCGGAGAAAATTGTCAAACTTCTCGGCGAATACAGTGCGGTTTGGTTGAAAATCTTCGGTACTGTACCGGTACGTTGTGAATATTGCACCGGCGCCAAGGCGTAGAGTTATTGTCACGCCGGGTTCCCATAGAAATCGGTGCCCGATGTTCAGCCCAATAATCTGATATGAAGATGAAAACGCTATAGGCGGTTGACCCTGAGTTGAAGTAAATACAATTCCCGGTCCATCGGTGCTCAGAATTGTTCCAGCAAGACTCCCAGTTTTCATGAAAAAACCGATAAATAGCGAATCTAGCCGCTCGCCAAAATGTAAGCGATATTGAATGCCAACCGTATAACCATGATATGCTTTCCAAGAAGCTGAATTCTTTCCGGGCCACTCAGACATGTTGTAAGAACCAATATACCCCGCTTCTAATACCGCGCCATGTCGACCGGCAATGAGATGCTCAAAATTAAAAAAATAAGATTCAAATAGCGCTTCGAGAGGATTGAAGCTGATTACGTTTTTCCTTGCCGGAGGTGGTTCTCGACGCGTTTCCACGGCGCCAATCGCAGATAGGGCGATGGCAAACAGACAGAGTATTGCAGTGAGGCTAAAATTTGCTCTCTGAAGTACTGATTTAGCCAGCGGGCCCTTTTTTTTCATAGTCAGTCAAGCGATCGGCGCGGTAAAATACGTGTTGCTACTGCGCGGCAATCATCCGTCTGTCAAGCCAATGCCGATTTACCCGCTACCTGATTATTCCGCATGTTCCCTTAGTTATGCCCAGTGAAACGATAAAATATCAGGATATCTATGCCGATCAAATCGGCGAGGCTAAACAGTTTCCTAAATATTCGACGCAGCTGATGAATCTCGCCAACCAAAATGCACAAGGAACGCGGCCACGCATTGTTGGGCAAATGTCAGACCTGATTACAGAATTCAGCGGAAAAAGTTTCGATGACTGGGTTAGCTGGTATCTCGACAGGCATCCGCATAGTTTGGATCAAGCTACCGATCTGGTCTTTGCTATGGTCACAAAATTTGCCGCCGTGATTGAACAGATCGACCGACAGATGGTGCATGATTATCTCGCCGATCTTGTTTTAGCTAAAACCTATGTCGGATTCAAATTTCAACAAGGCATACTCAGGCACTTGTCGAAAAAATATGACAGGCCCTACCGATCCTCGACCCCGGCCGAGGAATCCAGGGGTATCGATGGTTATATTGGCGATACGGCAATTTCAGTTAAGCCGCATACCTACCGCGCGAAACACCTGCCTGAAAACATTGAAGTAACAATGGTTTATTACGAGAAAACCAAGACCGGCATCCAGATTGAATATACGGATATTACGCCGTCGCCTTCAAGTTAGGGCTTTGCGCAAAACGGATGTCAATTTCGCGATACATTGCCTCAACTTCTGAGCCTGTTGCCGTGATGGCCGATACCTGATAAAAACGGCTCTGGCGTTCTTGATTTGTCATAACAGGAAAACCGTACAGTTCATGCTTGTGCTTAATTTCTTTTCCCGCCGCCTGACGCTCTTCGACAAAAAGTAGATGGCGCTTGAGCCGTTCGCTGATGAGGGAATTTGCCGCCTGAATTAGTTCGTCGCGCGGAATTGTCAGCAGGTCGCTAACCATGGTTTTGTCGAGTTCATAGCTGAGTGAATTTCTGCCCGAGACCAGCGCTGCCGTAGCCGTTGTACCGGTGCCTGAAAACGGATCAAGCACGGTATCGCCGTAAACCGAATACATATGAATCAATCGGTACGGTAACTCAAGCGGAAAGGCAGCACTGCGCAACCGGCTGGCTTTGGCGATGTTCTGCCGGGTACCATTCAACTGCCATAAATCAGAAAACCAGATATTTCTCTCTTCCCAAAAATATGCTGAGGCATTGCGGATTTTTTTCTGCTCTTCTCCGCTGAAATCCCGTTTGCCCCCTTTACGCAACACAAGTATATACTCATGCTCGTAGGTGACATACGCGCCGGCGGGCAGCATGCCGCTGCCCATGAATTTGTTCGGTGCGTTGGTGGGTTTACGCCAGATTATCGGCGGCAGATTTTCAAAACCTATTTCACAGCAACGGCTGATTATCCGCGAATGGTTGGAGTATAAACGAAAATTGCCATTGACCGACCGGGTCGCATCACCGACATTAATGCAACAAAAACCTCCGGGACTCAATACACGAAAAGCCTCACGCCAGATCTCGTCGAGAATCTGGTGCATCAGCTCGAATGCCTCGGCCGGCTGTGACTCAAGGGCGCCGGCAATTTTCGAGTTGAGCGCGGCAAAGGGCTTATCCCACATTTCAATCATCGGGTATGGCGGGGATGTCACAATCAGCTGAACGCTGTTATCGGCCAGAGCGGTCATTTGCCGACTGTCACCTGCAATAAAATTATGTCTCGTCAGCACCAACCGCACTCAACGCACCATCGCTTAGGCTGTAAATCAAATCCAAAAATCTCGTTTCGGGTCATATTCGATTGAGAGTATGCCGGTTATGATGCGCATGCCTCGACTTGCACAGTATGTATTTTTCCCCTGCTTGCTGGTGCTGACCGGTTTACCGTTTTCAGCAACTCATGCTGACTTGCCCCCGGCCGATGACACACTCGCCAAAACACCGCCACCGCTCGAGGTTACCGTCGAAGAAAAAATTTCGACTGATATTTCGCAGCTGACCCTAATCGACGAAAACGGAAAAACGGTAAAATTGGCCGATGTCGCAGATCGTAAGCGGCCGATCATTTTCGCCCCCGTCTACTACAACTGTCCGCACCTGTGTACGCTGACCCTCAACGGTTTAATGCAGGCAATAGGTCGAGAAGGGCGCTATAATCTCGGTAAGGATTATCTGGTGATCGCGTACAGTTTTCATCCTGAGGAGAAACCCGAGCTCGCCAAACTGAAACAGGCAAATTATCTGCGCAAGTTGACGGTAGTGACAGACCAAAATCTGCCCGAATACAGCAAACACTGGCGCTTTTTTACGGGCAGCATCGACCAGATTGCCGCAATTTCCAAAGCGATTGGTTTCAAGTACCTCAAGGAAACATCAACCAACCCCCGCAAAAAAGACAGCGAATATGTACACCCGGCAATACTCGTCGTAACCACCCCCGATCTCAAAATTTCTCGATATCTCTATGGGGTCGAATATCCCGAAACGGATTTCCGCATGGCACTGCTTGAGGCTGCCGATGGCAAGGTTTCGAAAACAATCGGAGACCGGCTGATGCTGACCTGTTATAGTTTTGACCCGGTGAAGAGAAAATACAGTCTGGTTGCTTGGCGCGTCATGCGCTTGGGGGGCATTCTGACCGGCATACTGGTTGTTGGCCTTCTGGCGGTGCTGTGGTACCGCGAAAAACTCAAAATGCGCGAAAAGCGCAGCAATGAATGAGGGGAACTGAATGACGAGTTTTATGCATACTGTAGTGGGTTTTATAACCCATGCTCCGACGGCTTCAAGTCTGGCCGCAGATGTCAAATTTGCTGCTGATCTGATCAATGGCATCAGTCTGATCGCCTTCATTCTCGTTGAGGGCGTTTTGATTTATTTTGTGATCAAATACCGCCGCAAAAAGGGTGAACCCGACAAGCAGACACTTTACCTGACCCACCATACCACCGCTGAAATTATCTGGACCGTGCTGCCGACGATCATTCTTGCCGTCATTTTCTATTACGGCGTTGCTTCGTTTGTCAAACTGCGCGATATGCCAAAAGATGGAGAAATTATACAACTGACTGCTCGCCAGTGGATTTGGGACATCAAATATCCATATTGCGTAAAAAATGCAAAAACCAATTCTGAAAAGTGCATTAAACTTACTTCAAAGAACGTCAACCCGACCCCCGAGAATCCTAAAGCATTGCAAGATGAACTGCAGAAAACACAGACCCAGTTTGTGGTAGCCAAAGGCCGCAAATACGTCATGCAGATGACCTCAACGGATGTCATCCACAGTTTTACGATCCCGGCATTTTATGTAAAACAAGACGTTGTGCCTGGGTTAACCTCACGCCTGTGGTTTGAGCCGACCACCGTCGGCGAATTTGTGATTACCTGCAACGAATATTGCGGTGATAAACATTCGGGCATGCTCGGTAAAATACGTGTTATGGAACCCGCTGACTTTGATCAGTGGAAATCCGCACAACTTGCTTCGCTGCAAAAAGAACTCGATCAGGATGCCTCTGGCGGACCAGTCGATGAAAGCGCTCTGATCGCCAAAGGTAAAGAACTCTATGGCGCGAAAGGCTGCCTTGCATGCCACACGCTGACGGGTGCTGCTGGTGCCGCGCCTACATTCAAAGGTCTGTTCGGCAAAGAAGAAACCCTGACCACCGGGGCCAAAGTAAAAGTGGATGAAGCTTACCTGAAAGAATCTATGCTCAAACCGGCGGCAAAAGTCGTTAAAGGTTATGCGCCAATGCCCAATATGGGCGTCGAAGAAAGCGATGCAAAGGCGCTCGTCGCTTTCATTAAGTCATTGAAATAAGGGGGAAAGATGTCGTCCATAGCACACACTGCAGACCACGCGCATCACGATCATCACGAGAACTATCTCAGTAAGAAAGGCATCTGGTCATGGCTTTCAAGCGTAGACCATAAGCGCATCGGTCTTTTGTACTTGTTTACCGGCCTCGCAGCTTTCCTCGTCGGTGGCGCTTTCGCGCTGCTGCTCCGTACAGAGCTGCTGTTCCCCGGAAAAACTTTCGTCGACGAAAGAACTTACAACATCTTCTTCACCCTGCACGGGTCACTGATGATTTTCGTGTTCATCGTACCAGGCATCGTTGCCTCGTTTGGTAACATCTTCATGCCGATTATGATCGGTGCTCGCGACGTTGCCTTCCCGGTGCTGAACCGTTTCAGCTATCAGGTTTACCTGTTCGGTATTGCAATCATTCTGATCGGTCTCGTTGACCCGTTTAAATGGTTCGGTGGTCCAGCTGATACCGGTTGGACATTCTACACTCCTTACAGCACAAAAACCAATACCAGCGTGATTACGATGACCCTTGGGGCATTTTTCCTTGGTTTCTCATCGATTCTTACCGGCCTAAATTTTGTGGTAACTATCCACAAAATGCGCGCACCGGGCATGACTTGGACGCGTATGCCATTGTTCTGCTGGGCGATTTATTCCACAGCGCTCATTCAGGTGCTCGCAACCCCTGTCATCGGTATTACACTGTTTCTGTTGATCGCTGAGAAGTTCTTCGGCATTGGTTTCTTTGACCCTGCATTGGGCGGTGACCCGGTACTGTTCCAGCATTTCTTCTGGTTCTACTCTCACCCGGTTGTTTATATCATGATTCTGCCGGCGATGGGTGTGGTTTCTGAAATTCTGCCGGTATTCTCGCGCAAGCCAATCTTTGGTTATAAAGCGATCGCCTATTCATCACTCGCCATTGCCGGCGTGAGCTTCATCGTCTGGGCGCACCACTTGTTCGTGAGCACCCTGTCATCTTCGGCCGCCGTGCTGTTCTCGTTTCTGACTTATCTGGTGGCTATTCCGACAGCGATAAAGGTTTTTAACTGGATCACCACTCTCTACGGTGGACAAATTACGCTCAAGACGCCTATGCTCTACGCTTTGGCGTTCGTGTTCTTGTTCGCTATCGGTGGTTTGACAGGTCTGCCGCTTGCCGCACCTGCGGTGGATATCAGCTATCACGATACCTACTTCGTGGTTGCACACTTTCACTATACTATCCAGGGTGGTACCGTGATTTCGCTCATGGCCGCACTCTATTACTGGATGCCGAAATTCTCCGGTAGAATGTATAATGAAAAATTCGGTATTGCGAGCTTCGTGTTCGTATTTATCGGTTTTAACCTGACATTTATCCCACAGTTCCTGATGGGCACTCAAGGTATGCCGCGCCGTTATTATGACTATGAGCCAATGTTTGCAACCTACCACATGCTCTCGACAATCGGCTCTTACGCGTTGGGTATCGGCTATTTCACCACGATCGTCAATATCACAATCTCATGTTTCAAAGGTAAGCCTGCACCACAGAATCCGTGGAATGCGAATACGCTCGAATGGAAAATCGCATCACCGATGCCTGAGCACAACTTCCACGAGATTCCGACAATCACCGAATGGCCATATGAATATGGCCGTGACGGCGTACCACGTGCAGACCAAAAGAAGGGAGCATAACAGAGTATGAGTTCTAATCAAGCCGGTTACACAACCTACGAAGGCCGTACCGTACGCGACGGCAGCCTGTGGGGCAACCCTGGGCCGCTGGTTTACTCGATGTCGCGTTTCGGCATGTGGCTGTTTCTTGCGACCGAGATCTTGCTGTTTGCGATCCTTTTTACCGCATACGCTATTGCGTATTACCGCGACGGGGCAGCGTTCCATGCTTCGGCTAAAGAACTCAGCGTCGCTTTCGGTGCAGCAAACACGATAATTCTGCTCTTCAGCTCATTTACCGTGGCGTGGGGAATCGAGGCTATCAAACGCGGAAATACGCGCCTGATGATGATTCTTTTTGGTATTACAGTCGCATGCGGCATCGCCTTCTTGGTGAACAAGAAATTTGAGTATGGCCACAAAGTACATGAAGTGGAGCTTTCCAAAGCGGCGATCGCACCTGAGCTTTATCAGGCGCTCAAGGCGGAAAACAAATGCGAAGAAGCCTTCGACAAGAGCCACGGTGAAGACATCATGGTTGAGAAGTGCAAGGTTGTTCCGTTTAACCTCGCGAACATCGGCAGCACCGATAAGTCTAAACCGGCCTTTGCCAGCATGTTCTTCTTTCTTTACTTCATCATGACCGGCATTCACGGTTTGCACATTATTATCGGTCTGTCACTGCTCATCTGGGTAATGTACAAAGGCTGGAAAAAAGAATTCCATCCGGGTTGGTATACTCCGGTTGAGGTCTCGGGCCTGTACTGGCACCTTGTCGACCTTATCTGGATCTATCTGTTCCCACTGCTCTATCTGGTTGCATAAGGAGAAACCATGTCAAGTTCAGATTCACACGCACCGCATTCGCACATGAAAGAACTGACGCTGACTTTTGCAGCGCTCATTGTTCTGACAATCGTCACAGTCAAAGTGGCCAAGATCGACTTCGGCTCTGTCGCAATCAACATCACGATTGCCATGTTCATCGCCTCGATCAAAGGTCTGCTTGTCGCCCTTTACTTCATGCACCTTAAGTGGGAAGAAAAACTGATCGTATTCTTTGCTGCTCTCTCGATACCATTTCTCGTGCTGATGGTAAGCACAATGGTTTGGGACGTCGCAAGGAAAACGGCGGAAAAGGTGTACGGCGGCTGACGATAACCACATAAACCGGGAAAAGCCCACGCTTGCGTGGGCTTTTTGCTTTTAAGGGCGGGCTGGAATGCAGAAACCGAAAAAGGAAAAGATAACATTTCTCTGCACCGAATGCGGTGAAAGTTTTCCTAAATGGTACGGGCAATGCCCGTCATGCAAAGCATGGAACAGCCTGACCGAAAATCGTTTTGCTTCGGAGTCAGCGTCGCCGACGCAAAACAAACCCCTCATCGTAGAAAAAGGGAAATCCACGCAAGTGGTAAAAACAGGGCTTAGCCAGTTTGATAACATTTTAGGTGGCGGAATTATGCCCGGCGCCGTGATTTTGATCGGCGGTGAACCGGGTATCGGCAAGTCGACTCTGCTGCTTGAGATCATGCGGAGTGCGCCCGCAGTGTATGTGACAGGCGAAGAGAGTCTTTCGCAAATAGAGAGCCGGGCCAAGCGCCTGGGCCTCGGTACTGATCTTGATATTGTGCAGGGAAACAGTCTCACGCAACTGTTTGGTTACGTTACGCAAAAAAATCCACCTCTGGTGTTGGTTGATTCGATACAGACGATGTATACCGATGACCGCAGCGGGTTCGCTGGTTCGCCCGGCCAGATTCGCGATGTGACTCAACGTATTATTGAATTTGCCAAGTCTAATGCGACGGCGTTTATTCTCGCGGGACATATTACCAAAGACGGTCAGATAGCGGGGCCTAAATTACTTGAGCATGCTGTCGACACTGTGATTTATTTCGAACAGAACCAAACCACGCGTTATCGTTTTCTGCGGGCAGTCAAGAACCGATTCGGTGCGACCGGTGATGTCGCGATATTTGAAATGACTGCGACGGGTTTTCGCGAAGTACAGAACGCTGATTCGTTACTGCCTGTGCAGGAAATCGGCGGCATGGGTTCATGCTTGTTTCCGCAGCTTGAAGGGACTCGCGTGATGCCCCTCGAAATTCAGGTGCTGGTGACGCCGACGGGTTTTGCCAATGGCCGACGCATCGGAGAGAATATCGAACTCTCGCGCATTCACCTGATTGCGGCGATTCTGGAGAAATTCTGCACGCTGAAGTTGTCGCAATGTGATATATTTGTTCGAGTCAACGGCGGAACTCAGCTCTCTGAGCCCGCAGGCGATCTTGCCCTTCTTTTTGCGATGGCTTCGAGTTATCTCGAACGACCCTTGCCGCGCCGTCGCGCCGTTGCCGGTCAGGTTTCTCTCACCGGTGAGATTCGTTCGCCTGGTGGCCTCGAGGAGCGTCGGCGCGCGCTTGCACAATGGAAGATTCCCCAGGCGGTATGGGGTGGCGTTAGGGATGAAGGGGCGCAAAACGGCGAGCAGTTCGTTTCTTTCATTGACAAGGACCTCAAAATTCTTGGAACATGATATATGGCTGAAACGAACGGCGAAAAGAAGATAATCAAACCGCCGGTATTGTACCGTGAAACACAGCAGCTGATTACCGAAATTGAAAACAAGACGGGTACGAAACTACTCTGTTACTGGAACTCCGTCAATGGCAATATTTGCCAAAATGATGTGATGGTCCTCTATGAAACCATCAAAGACTGGGGCGTTCAAGAGAAACTGTATTTTTTCATCAAATCGAATGGTGGCGACGGAAAAGCCTCGTTACGCATAATTAACTTATTACGCCAACACGCCAAAAAACTCGTTGCGGTGATTCAGGGGGAATGTGCTTCGGCGGCAACGATGCTCGCGCTGGGTGCCGATGAAATTTTGATGGGGCCGCTCGCCTTCTTAAGCGCAGTCGATACCTCGCTCACGCATGAACTTTCTCCCGTTGATCGAAATAATAACCTCGTCAGTGTGAATCAGGATGAACTTTCGCGGGTGCTCAAGTTGTGGAACAAAGAGAGCAATCACGCCAACCCGTACCACGATCTCTACCAGTACATTCATCCGTTGGTGTTCGGTGCGGTCGACAGAGCCAGTTCGTTGTCGATGAAGCTGTGCAGCGATATTCTTTCGTACCATATGGACGATCACGGCAAAGCCGAAGAAATCAGCCGGCGGCTCAACGAAGATTATCCCGCGCATAGTTATCCGATCATTCTGCGCGAGGCGCAGAAAATTGGCCTCAATGCCCGCGAGCTCGACAAAGAACTCAATGACCTGTTCTTTTCTCTCAATAATCTTTATTCACAGATGGGCCAACGCGCGTACACTGACTTTGACGAGAATAACTATCATAATAATGAGATCGTGAACATTCTTGAAGCACGCAATATGCAGATTTATTACCAGAATGATCAGGATTGGCATTACCGCAGCGAAGAGCGGCGTTACATCTCGATGAACGACCAGAGTGCATGGTATGTCATGTCGGGCAGTGGCGATAAAAAGGAACCTAAGGTCTTTCAGATCCGCTAAAAGCGGCGCCCTTGTTTGGTAGTATAGCTCAAAAAAACAAACTGCTGCTCGTAAAGGAAAGGCTTTACGGGCAAAACGGGTCTGTGATTGGGTAATTTATGAAGAAGTTTCGTTTCGCCGTACTTTTTGCGATTTCCACTGCCTTGGTCATAGGTGGCGGATGCAAATCCGGTAACCAAAAGACTGTCGGAGCCGACGGTTGGGTTGAAGTTACGGGTGTCGCGGCCGTTCAAAATGGCAATCTCGGCTTGGCGAAAGATGAGGCTCTGAAAGACGCAAAGCGCGTCGCTGTGCAAGAGGTACTCGGGAGCATCGTTTCAGCCCGCACCGACGTGAAAAATTTCCAACTCGTTCAGCAATCCGTCACCAGCAAAACCGAAGGCTTAATCGAAACATTCAGCATTCTCAGTGCAGCAGCGACGTCAGATACGGAATATCAGGTTCGCATCAAGGCGAAGGTTTCAACCGCATTAGTGACGCAGGCGATTGAAGAGGTCGTAAGCTCACAGGGGAAACCTCGCATGATGGTCATCATCGATGAATCGTTTAACGGTCGCAGCGATAGCAACAAAGTTGCCCAGACAGAAATTGAAACCCAGTTTATCGCGCAGGGCTTTCCCTTTGTCGACCGCAGCACCGTCGAACGCCTCGTTGCCAGAAATAAACGTAAGATCGCTTCTGCTCTCGGAGGCGATAATTCTGCAGCACGCTCGCTGGGTGTCGACGCCGGGGCAGAAATCATATTGGTAGGTACCAGCCGTGTGAAAGAAGCGGGAAAAATTTCCGGCACACAAATGATTTCTGTGCAAGCTGACCTCAATGTACGCGTGATCGATATAAATACCGGAAAGATCCTCACCGCAGGGCAGGAGCACGGTGCATATCCGCACATCAATGCCGAAAGCGGTGCGGTCGAGGCGGTAAAAAAAGCCGTAACACCATTGCGCGATAAACTTGTGACTGATATTGTTAAATTGTGGGATATCAACCGCGGTAACACGATTGCTTTGCTAATCACTGGTGTCGACTATGAGAAATTAATGGTGTTGCGCAGCGAATTGATAGAAAAGGTCCGCGGCGTAAAAGCCGTAAACCCGAAAGGTTCTTCAGGCAAAGCGGCGAAACTCGAGGTTGAATTCGAGGGGTCGTCGTTCGATCTTGCCGACCGGCTGTTAACCTCCGGTCTGTCGGTGAAGCTGAAGATCGGTGATGTAAAGCCGAACTCGCTCGACGTCAGCGCGAAATAACGCGAAACGCAGGTTCGGGCCTAATAAGCTCGGGCCGGATGCCGCAGAATAACGGTTTTTGCGATCATGTCATTGAGACCCCGGTGTTTGCTATCAAAATAAATGACAATCGGGTTTGCCAGAGCAATAGCGCTTAACTGAAGTCCGAAAAATGTCAGCGTCCAGCTCAGTTCAAGCAGCTCTGGAAAAATGCCTATCACCATCTGAGGAAAGATAAATATTCCCTCACGAAGCAGGCGTTGTGTGGGGGTTGATTCGTTTTCTGACGCATCGAAGAGTTTCACTCCGGCAAGGTGCATGCCCAGAGTCTTACCTTTACTCATCATCGGTACCAGAATTATCAATGCCCACAGTAAATGAGAAAAATGCCGTAGCAGAATTAACAGAAACTCTGTTTCCAACGTGATTTTTGTCGCGATATGTATACCCAGTCCGTAAAAAATCCAGACGAATACCAAATCGGCCAATGCCGCTCCTATTCTTCTATGAATGGTCTCGTAACGGATTGCTTTTGCGAACTCGGCAAACCCTTTAGGGTCTTGCGATTTTTTTTCTTCCCATACTTGTCTGATAACTTCATATCTTTTTGGATTTTGGGCTTTGTTGAAATGACCAAGAATGTCCTCGAGTTCGGCAAAAGATTTGGTTTTGAGATAGTTCAGATACTCTGCGTCGGTCATGATCTAAGGTCGTCAGTGAAAATCGAGCACCAAGAACGGTGCTCAGATTGCT
>JAEUSA010000071.1 GCA_016788945.1 Leptospiraceae bacterium | reverse complement strand
GGCTCAGCCGCCAAAACATACTACTACTATATAATTCTTAAAATAATGACGATAATACAGGGGGGTAATATTTCTGAGGCTATTACGATATTTGTTTCGTGTTTGTACAATCTCTCTGGTGCTGGTATGGCCTCTTTCGGCGCAGATTTTTAACGTCGAGAAAATCAGGCTCGATCATCCTGAGAATAAAGTCATCTTCGGGAACATAGGCACTAACTTCGCTTATCATAACCGTACAGTCAATCTGCAAACCCCAACCCGGGTTTTTACCGGCGGGCTTACGGGTGATGTCGGCTATTTCAGCGACGACCACCTGTATATGCTGATCAGCAATTATCAGTTGCTGTTCGTCAACGATAACAAGGTTGTCAACTTCGGCTCAACGCATGCGCGCACGCAATTTTTCCATAAAAATACTGTAAGCCCCGAAATCTACGGTCAATACCAGTACGATGAAGCGCGCGGATTGCAGTTGCGTCTATTGGCCGGTGCCGGCCCGCGTTGGCGAATACTGAAAACCGATGCTCTCAACCTTGCGGTGGGCACCGGGGCCATGTTCGAATCGGAAGACTGGCGTGACCCGGTGCGCACCAACCAACCCATGATCTATGCGCGTTATCTGAAATCATCCACCTATTTCGGCACGCGTTATCATATTAAGGACAACGTCGACCTGAATGCAGTCATTTATTATCAGGTCGGTTATGACCGCGACTATGACCAGACACTCCACCGCGTGAGTGGCGATCTCAACCTCGCATTTGCCGTTTTCGAAAAGTTATCTTTCACCACGGCATTCAACGCCGCTTGGGAATCGCGTCCAATCGTACCGATTATTCCTTTCATTTTTTCCGTCACGAACGGAATACGGTTCAAATTCTGACTCTGTAACCGCGGTATTGGCAGCGGTTTTTGTCGGTGTGCAAGGGTCAAAAACTCAAAAAATCCAAGATCGTCTTAAGAAATGTCAATACAACACCCCTTTCGGTTTTTTTATCTGAATCTTTGGCGCGCATCGATACCGCGGCACCGCCAACAAATTGACGAATATCGGCTACACGGCTGGTTTCGAAGCATTCCATTTCAATTTCTTCACCGATTTTGAGTTCGCGTAACCACGATTTCGGTATATTAAAGGGCAAACCATCGAGAAAAACAAAGTAACTGGAAATCTGCGTGCGTGAGCCTCCCGACGGTGCGTCTGCATCGGAAAGCCCTGAAACAACCCCGCGGTACACGACTTTGGTTTTGACCGAGATCAGCCGGTAAGCAGAGACTAATCCCCAGACCAGCAAAACAAAAATACCGCAGAGTAAGAGTACCGCTGCGAGCAAAATGGCGAGAACAAACGTTTCTCGCTCTGGCCGCCGAAGGGTGCTCACAGCAAATGTTCCTGCAAGAGCTACCAATGCTGCAATCGCCAAAAGAAATAGCGCCGTCGCGATGATGCGGCCACCGAACCAGGTCCGTAATAATCGCCGGTCGGCATCATTCACGGGCCGTATTTCTTGTTTTAGCTTTTGGTAGTCGCGGCGGCTATAGTCGAGTTGCGGGCTTTCCATACCGCGGATGGTATGATTATACCGGACGGAATTTCAACGAAATTGAATTCACGCAATGCCGCGTATTCTTGGCGGTGAAGTGCTCGCCTTCAAAGACATGCCCGAGGTGGCCACCGCATGCGGCGCAGACAATCTCTATGCGGCGTCCATCGGCATCGGGTACGCGTCTGACCGCACCGTCAATCTCATCGTCAAAGCTTGGCCAGCCGCAACCCGAATCGAATTTATCATCTGAACGATAGAGCTCCGCCTCGCATTGCCGACAGACGTAAATTCCCGTCTCATAATGTTTGTTGTATTCACCGGTGCCCGGATACTCGGTGCCTTTATGGAGTATAACGCGCGCTTCGGCGTCTGTGAGCTTATTGAGCTTCATAGTGGCAATGTATCATCTGCCGAGCATAATGTCTATTTAACTTCGCTGCGCTGTGCCCGAAACCGCTCACCCTGCGGTTCGCAGAGCAAACCGATATTACAGTCGCTGCGTCAGCGGCCCGTAAGAAGATGGGCGCATGTCACTCTTAAGCCTGCTCAAACCTAATGGTAAAAACGGTTTCGGTTATGCATCCACCGCCGAAGAGGTCACGGCAAATCTTGACCTGAAAGGGAAAAATATTCTGATTACCGGCTGTAATTCGGGTCTCGGTCAAGAAACCGCGCGTGTGCTCGCGCTGCGCGGCGCCCGCATTCTTGGTACTGCAAGGTCGGTGGAAAAGGCCGATGGAGCACTCATCGACTTCGGCAGTGCGCACGAAGGGTATGCCTGCGATCTTTCTGAACCAAAGTCTGTTTACTCATGCGTTGCCGCGCTCAAAAAAGACGGATTAAAAATCGATGCCATCATCTGCAATGCAGGCATCATGGCTTTGCCGAAGCTGCAGAAATCACACGGTTACGAATTGCAGTTTTTTACCAACCACATCGGACATTTCATTTTAGTAACAGGCATTCTCGAATTATTGAGCGACGAAGGACGCGTGGTGATGCTGTCGAGCGCCGCGCATACAGCGGCACCCAAAGTGGGTATCGAATTCGACAATCTTTCGGGTGACGAAAACTATCGTCCCTGGCGCGCCTATGGCCAGTCGAAACTGGCCAACCTGCTTTTTGCAAAAGAGCTTTCGCGCCGCTTGGCCGGTACCAAAAAAACCGCCAACGCAGTACACCCCGGTGTCATCAAAACCAATCTGAGCCGGCACATGCCTGCGGTAGCGAATGCCGCGTTCGCTGCTATTGGGCCTCTGTTTCTCAAATCGGTGGCACAGGGGGCTGCGACACAATGTTACGTGGCCGTACACCCTGATGTGGCTGGCATCAGCGGCGAATATTTTGCTGACGTCAATATCGCAAAGCCACGCAGCGATGCGGACGATGCCGTCATGGCAAAGAAGCTTTGGCAGGTCTCTGAAGAAATTGTCGGATTATTATAAACTCAAGCGCGGCGGAGGCATAACCGCTTGACAGTATACCGAACGGTAGGTACAGGACCATAGAATTGCCGCACACGGGCGTACGAGGCGGTAATTCTCAAGGGGATAACATGAGCGAAGCGACAAATATTTCCGGAGAAAAATCGCGATTACTCGATCGGCAAGACGATCTTGAACTCTGGCTCTTGGGAACAGAGACGATACCCGAGTTTAACGCATTTGTCCTCAAGGTATATAACCAGGCATTCACCGACAGTACCTACCGAATTCCTGAAGAAGATATCGCCGGGCCATCGCGCGAATTCTTTCACAAGGCACGCGTGTGCGGCGTCAGGCACAAGACCGGCCAGTTAATCGGTACATGGGGATTGATCCTTAAAGAAGTGACCGACACCGCGTTCAGGCTGCCTCTTGAGCTGCGTTACGATTTACCGGTGGAAAAAATCATTCGCGATCTCGACTCACCACACACCCGGTATGCTTTTAATGGCTGGCGGACCGCCGTCGACAAGGACGCTCTCGAGAAATTCAGCATCGATCGCAACAAATCGATATTTGTCTTCGATTTTCTCATCCGCGGACTGACCATGGACCTTTTGGGCGATGAACGCGAATACTTGGGGCTGGCCGAGATGGAAATGCTGGTCTATAAATACCACCGCCGCGTCGGAATTCCCTGGCAGATCATCGGTGAACCGGTGCATTTCTGGGGTCGAGACCGTTATCCCTGTGCATTCCAGTTAGGTGAGTTTAAGGACTACATGCGCCGGCACCATGCCGAGCGTTATGCTTTTCTGTACGACAGGCCACGCGGAGCTGCCTGAGGCGTGCAGCAGATTAGTACCAAACAGAATATTCTCTTAAAGGCGGGCGAACTGTTCTATGTGCAGGGGTTTAACAACACCGGCATGGAAAAAATCACCGAGGTCTGCGGCATCAAAAAGCCGGCGCTGTACTACCACTTCGGCTCTAAGAATGACCTCGGCCTCGCATACCTCGATTCGCGCGCAGAAGGATTATTCGCGATGCTGAACAGGCTGCTGGCGCGCAGCGATTCATTCGGTGATTACCTCGCCGACTGGGCTTCGGCGCTGATGCTGCTTGCCCGGCGCCAAGAATTTTTTGGCTGCCCATTCACTGCCTTTGCCAGCGAACTCGACGGCGATGAACGTAAATTCTTCACTCCCAAGCTGCGTGAAGTGGAACGCGAATGGCTTGCGATACAAGAAAGGGCGTACCGGCAGTATTATCCCTCAGGAAAAAGCGGCGGTGAAATAGCGCAGCAAATTCTCATCGCACACACCGGCTGCGTGATGCTCTACCGCGCCTCGCGGGATATGCGGTATCTGAAACAGCTGAAATCCAACTTTGCCGGCATTGCTCGTCAAGCGGCGGCCTGATGCGCAGTAAATTACTGTCAGCAAAATGTAATTGAGCGGGGAATTTTTTTCGGAACCCTGGAACCCTATAGGGTATATTTAGGTCAACTATGCGTATGAGAACCATAAAACCCCTGTCTATCGCCCTGATGCTCACCTTAGCGCCAGACTTCGGCCTGATTTATGCGGCGGAAACGACCACACCGCCTACGACCACATCGGCCCCAACGCCAGAAAAACCCAAAACCGGACATTACCTGTTTGAAAGCATGACCGGCTACGGCGGCAGTCTGATTGCACTCTATGGCAATGGCAGCTCGCTCAATGACACAGCGTCGGTTGCTCTGCGCGGCTTCGTGCACTTCGGCAATGCGTTCCGGTTAGGTGCTATTGGCACCATGACCGGGCGGACTAACTTTTCATCGAATGTACGCGAATCAACCGGCAGCTTTGGTTTCTTCGGCGAATACTTGCTGCGTTTCGATCCGCTCATTGTCGGGCTGGGCGTGAAAGCCGCCGGCGCAGGTTATGGCTCGCACGATAGAACCACACGCACCAGCGGAACCAAATATGCCTACTTTAACGCGATGCCGTTCGCCGAAGTTGAAGTGCGTCTGCTCGAGCATCTTTCGCTCAGTGTTTATGGTGGTTACGACTATTTCATAGGCAATGCGGGTAGCCCGAATGTCTCACAGGCGACCGCAGGCTTGGCGATAACTCTCGCGCGATATTGATTTCCTTGTAATAGCCCCGCCTCATGGCCGACTAAGGTACATGAAGCGGGAAACTATTTTTATACTCAGCTGGTATGCGGCAGGGTACTTGGTATTGGTCTATTATGGCGGCAGCGTTTGCCCATACATTGAAGGCCTTGGGGTGCCGAAATTCGCTGCAGAACTTGCTGCTGTTTTCTTTGCAGGTCTTTTTTTCCGGTTCGCATTAGGGCTAATCTTACTTCAATCCCCTTTGCGGGATTTTTTTGTGTTCTTCTTCATGGCGGCCGGATTGACGACCTATAACCGGGTGTACTACGATTTTCCGGTGGCGAGTGGCCTGAAGGCTGCGGTAGGCTTCATGGCCTTGGGTTTTTTTATTTCCGTACAGGCATATCTGGCCCAGCAACGCCAATTGCTCCGCGGCGCGACGCTAAGCCATATCGGATTAAGCGAGCGGTCATCGATCATTACGCGCATTTCGACCGTGACAATTCTCGCCGTGCTCTTGTCCACAGCGACGATTTTTCTCGTCGTCAACAAAGACCTCAAGTGGCTGGCAACACAACAGCCGGGTTTGATTGAATACTACCGGCCATCGGTTCTAAAGGAAATCGTCTATGTTATGGGCGTATTACTCCTGCTGTTGATCAGTGTTATTGTTGCGTATGCGCGGAATCTTCAGCTCCTGTTCAAGAACCAGACGCAAGCGCTCGAAGAAGTATCGGTGGGGAACCTCAATGCACGCGTACCCGTAGTGACTAACGATGAATTCGGCAATATTGCATCTTACACGAACGCGATGATCGCGGGCCTCAAGGAAAAGCAAAAGATACAATCAATTTTCGGGAAGATGGTCAGTCCAGGTATCGCCGAGAGGTTGTTGGCTGACAACCATCAGGCGATTACGGGTGAAAAACTCGAAGTCACCGTACTCATGGCTGACGTGCGTAATTTCACCACCCTTTCGGAGAATATTTCACCAGAAGAGCTGGTTGCTCTCATGAATCGGTATTTCACAGTTATGGTGGAGATTATCCATCGCCATGGGGGAGAAATCGACAAGTTTATCGGTGATGGAATTTTGGCCATATTCGGTTTGACTGACGACAAAATAGGCCCAGACGGCGCAGTTAGAGCAGCAGCCGAGATGGTGGTCGCAGCGAGAAAGCTTTCTGCAGAACTCAATCAAGAGATCAAGATTGGCTTAGGTATTCATGCCGGCGAGGTTATTGCCGGTCGTGTGGGCTCGCCGGATAGACAAGAGTTCACATTCCTTGGCGATACTGTCAACACCGCCGCCCGGCTCGAGTCCGCAAGCAAAGACCTCGGCCGTGACATCGTCATTTCGAAATCTGTATTTGACAAACTGTGC
The DNA here is from genome assembly GCA_016788945.1 of Leptospiraceae bacterium. GTDB lineage: Bacteria > Spirochaetota > Leptospiria > Turneriellales > Turneriellaceae > Turneriella. The sequence goes on along the minus strand of JAEUSA010000071.1, from coordinate 14,300 downwards.
CCCAAGCTGCGTGAAAAGGCATGGCAGATTGTCGGTTCGCTCACCCTCAAGGGAAAGCGCAACACCATCGAGACGTTTGCACTGAGTGTAATGTAGTTTTACCTAACGGCCGAAATGAGGCGGGTCACCTGCCTCATTTCGGCTTTCGCGCGCTCTGAAATTCCTCACGAAGTTTGATTTCATCTGTGGGATATTTTTCGTCGACCATCTTATGAAACTGCTCGCCATTCATGCCGCGCAGGTCCTTTTCGAAATCCCCGGCCTTCATATCTTGCCAGCCCTGTGTGACGTGATCACGGTTACCGTCCGGGTTTCGTGAATATTGACCAAAATTAATGACCGCAAGGTACAAAATCGCCGCGGTGCGCCGTCCTTCGTCCGTGCTGATATCACACGCCTTGACCAAGGATACAAGGTGTTGCCTTACCGCCACGTAGTCATTCTCTGTGACTTTCTTGTAGTTCGTGCTGCGAATGAGCGCTTGAATCTTTTTCGCGTCGGTGGCTTTAACTAATGCGTGGGAAGATTTTGCGGCATTGATCTCCGCAGGCAACAATGCAGCTATTATACCAATGGCGAGTATTTTTATCAGGGTGTTCATAGTTTTCCTTACGTCGGGCATGCGGCATCTACCGCGAGTCCGGCATAAACCTATTTACCCCGGTGTGTATCTCGCGTACAGCGTGAAATGGGGGTTTAGGTTTTGGCCTTACGCCACATTTCGAGGCGGGGCTCATTTTGACGGTAATACCCTTGCACAACCTCACCCGCCTCAAAACCAAATTCACGGTAAAGCGCCAGTGCGGTATGGTTCGCCGGGTTGACGGTCAGATAGCACGGTGCAGATTTCAGTTGAGGATCGTCGAGCAAGCGCTGTAACAGCTGACGGCCCGCACCCTGACCTCTTGCCGATTGTTCGACAAACACCTTATGCAGGCAAAAGCCACGGGCAATCGTCGGAAAAGCCAGCGCGACCCCGGCGATGCGGCCATCTTGCCGCCAGAGGCGCACAATCGCATCTTCGACCCAGTGCCGCCAAGTGTGTTCGCCATCGGCGATATTTTCGCCATTGGGGTAATCGAGCCAAACGATGCGATCGAGCGCGGCAATTTCGAGATAATCTTTGCGATGCGCTTTCTCAATCGTCATGCCTAGCCTACCACTTACCGGTATTCTGCATCGATTGCCACGGCTCTTGCGGTGGTAGCGGATTCCCTTTTTGCAGCAATTCGATCGAGATCTGGTCGGGCGACCGCACGAATGCCATGCGGCCATCGCGCGGGGGGCGGTTAATAGTTATGCCGAGTTTCTGCAATTTTTCGCACATAGCGTAAATGTTTTCGACTTCAAATGCGAGGTGCCCGAAATTGCGCGAGCCGCCATAATCTTCGTCATCATAGTTGTAGGTCAGCTCGATTTCTGCCTCGCGGTTTTCCGGGGCGCCGAGGTAAACGAGTGTGTAGCGGCCTTCAGGATAATCTTTTCGGCGATTCTCGACAAGCCCCAAGGCATCTTTAAAGAACGCAAGAGATTTGTCGAGATCACGAACGCGCACCATGGCATGCAGGTATTTCATAGTGCTCAGCGGTCTTCCGTGGTTTTGCGCGGCGGATGATTGAAGTTATGTTCGGCTGTCACCATAGACGGTTTCTGCCCGAGTTCGACAGCGAGGTTTTTCCACTTGCCATTGCGGCGTATATACGTGTAGGCAAGATCAATACCTTGACCGTTAATGCGAACTTCGTGCCGACCTTCGTAGTTTACATCGATCTCATCGACCTGCTTGATACGAACGATTTTTCCCGTCGCTTCATTGCAAGGCTCGCAAAAAAAATATACATCCGCCTCTTTTTGCAACACAGCCAACGCCTTTCTGGCCAGCGCGGGTTCGATATAAGCAAACTGATCAGCTTGCAGCGCCGTAACCAGAAAAAGCCCAATGATTAAAACCTGAGTTTTACGCATAGGGGCTTTAACCAGAGTTCACGCAGCCGGCACAGCGAAATAACAGATTATTGTTCGGCGCAGTACAGCCGATGCGTGTTGGTACACGCAATATGGAAATTGGCGATCGCCGTATTATCGGTTGCACCCGAGAGTGCGTAAATTCCGTTTGCTGAATCGGTTGTCCAATCGTTGCAGCGGTCATCGGGGCCGGTGGTCGTCCAAGTGGCGAACATTCCGGTCCAAACGTTGTTCCCCGGATTTTGAATCGCCGCGCTCAGCGCACCTGCGAATATTGAAGCGGCATTTGTCGTGCCGATCTGTGTACCATCAGGGCGGATATATTGCGTCATGGGCTTAAGCACCCAATTGAAATTTTCTGCCGAACCTGAAACTGAACAATTCGACGAGCTGCATGCATAACGATTAGCTGCGGCTAACATCGCCCGCCAACTGCCTTTGCCCACGCCGGCGGGGTTTGCGGCATCTGCACGGCAGAGACTATCGGCTCCCGAAATTCCCCCGAGGTTTCCGTTGAAGGGGGCCTGCGTCACAAATAACCGGCAAACACCGGTACAACTGCTGACCGCACTAACGCTTGCCCCGGGTGTTTCGATATGCTCGAGAATGCTGTAGTTATTGCATGCCGGGAACAGCACGGCTATTAGCGAGACGACAATACCGAGGAGAATAGCCGGGCGTGAAAGCAGGGTAAGCATGCATAGAATACGAACCCAATCTGTTTTCGGATTAAATCTTTCGCAAAATTTCTGTCAGGTTTTGAACGGACGCTGAAACTCCGCAGGGGGCGCTGACTCGAAAGTCATAATTTCACCTGATTCAGGGTGCTGAAACGCCAGCACGTGTGCGTGCAGCGCGAGGCGCCTCAGCGGATTCGTCGTTGCACCATATTTTTCATCACCAGCAACAGGATGCCCGATATCTTGCATGTGCACCCGTATCTGGTTCTTGCGGCCGGTTTCGAGTTCGACTTCGAGCAAGCTGAAGGCGGTAGAACGCTGCAAAACCTTGTAATGCGAAATAGCCCTTTGCCCACCTTGAGGGTTTTGGTCTGAATAGGTACGCAGACTGTCGGTACCGTGCAACCACGACCTGATAGTACCACTGTCTTTCTCAACAATGCCCTCGACAACGACGGTATAGCTCCGCCGGGTCACGGTTTGTTGCCAATTCTGCCTCAGGTCACGCTGCAATTCTTTGCTCTTCACGAACATCATCACACCCGAGGTATCGCGATCGAGCCGATGCACTATAAAGAGGCGCGCGCGGTGGTCGATGCGCCTGAGGTATGTGGCGAGAATGCTGTGTGCGGATTTCTCTTTGCCGCTGTCAGAGGCGACTGATAATAACCCCGCGGCTTTCTCCACGACAATCACGTAGTCATCGTCGAATAGAATTTTGACACCGGGCAGTTGCACTTTTTCTGCCGCAGATTTTTTACCAATCGTTACAATTTGCCCCACGGCAAGCGACTGATTAAATTTCGTCGTCACCTCGTGATCGACCGAAATGAGCCGGCGGGCGAGCATCGCTTTAACGCCGGTGCGGCTTTTTCCATGCAGCGCTTCGAGCAGAAAATCCATGAGCGGCGCGGGCTTTTTGACGGTGAACTGCATCGTGCGGAAGATATGAGCCGATAAACGACTTGTCGAACAGTAAACGACCGGCGCTTAAGACCCTATGCGCTTACCCGTGTTAGCCAAAATCGGTATGTACGCCTCGCTGTGCCTTGCTGTGGTGGCGATCACCAGTTGCAAATCTGCCGACCGAGCGACCGAAATCTGCGAGCAGAACAATCGCGAATGCACGCAGAATTGCAAAGCTGCACTTTCGCCCGCATCACTGCAGCGCACACCTCACCCTCTGCCAAACCAGTGCGATATTCACTGCGAAATCGGCTACCAAGGCTGCCTCAAGCGCCGGCAGAATAAGCAAATCAAAGGCGTTGGAGACTATTGACCCTGCGCAAAACGGATAAGGCGCTGCCATAGGCCCGCGTCGAAATACGTAAATAGGTCGTTGTGATCTGCCCGCGCTAACGATATGAACTGTGCGCGCGGAAACGTTGCGGCGAGCTCTTTGCCCATCGAGGCCGGTAGCACCGTGTCGCTTTCGCCATGCACAATCAAAACGGGCATGTCGATCTTCGCGGCCTTTGCCTTGTTATCGAACTGATCAACAACCAGCCATCGGGCCAAAGCGAAAAAATGGTGCTCGGCCGCATCGCCCGCAGAAGTTAATGGAGCCATAAGAATCAGGCGTGAGCCAAGTTTCTGCGCAGCCATTTCCGTCGCCACTCCGGTACCGAGAGAAAATCCCCAAAGAACCGTGTCGGCTGCATCGTGACCATGCGCCTCTCGCATGTGCCGCAACAACGCTGCGGCATCGTGATAAATATTCGACTCACTCACCTCTTGTTGGGCAGCAAAACCATACCCCGGATACTCAGCCATCAACACGCTGAAACCGGCCCGCTGCATGACGTTGGCAAGATCTTGCATCGACCCCATCACCTCGCCATTACCATGGAAAAACACGATCAGCTTTTTGCCACCGGGAGCATAATAGCCGAACACCGTGCGTTCAGCGGCGACTTTAATTAGTTCACCGCGATCGAGCTGCGGCATGAGCTTCATGTTGGGCGCGGGAAAAATAATCGGTCTCGTTAGGCGCGCACGCAAGCTCATCAGCAGAACCAAAAGACCAGCGCAGATAACAAGAACGAAATAGAATGAACGCCGCGCACGCAGCATATCAATCCCGATAGCGGGGGTCGCGCCATAGAATCTCCCAAAGATGCTGATCGGGGTCTTTAAAATAAGCCGCCATGCCCCAAGCGTACGGCACGGCTTGTCCGCAGGGTGTGCCCCCGGCCTCAGCCGCGGCCTTCAGGCAGGCATATGCTTCGTCGCGCGTCATCACTGTCGCACTCAGCATCGAGGTAAATTTTTCGGTCGCAAAATCGGCCTCGATCTGCGCGGGTTTCAGCATCTTATTAAAAGATTCGTGCTCGATGAAAAACACCGTTACACCCGGTAACTGCAATGACACCGTATCTTGCTCCAGCGTACACGCGTCGGCCCCGAACACACGACTGTAAAAGCGCTGCGTCCGCTGCGGATCTTGTACGGGCAGTGAAAATGCGGTCTGTAACAGCTGCACGGTGCGGCTATGCAGAAGCCGCGCTGCATCGACAAGAGCAAAATATATTCTGCGCTCGGTGCACCCGCTTTTTGACAATGGTTAACCGAAGCTGATTGGACTTGTAAAAATGTTGGGAAATTCGGCGAAATGTGCGTATACTCCTCCAAAGGATTATTTTAGCAATAATGTCAATGCCCGAACCTACCGGAAGGTCAACCTTCACCGGATATGAAAAATTCCTGATTGCGATCTTAACGATCTTGCAATTCACGGTAATACTCGACTTCATGGTACTCTCGCCGCTTGGTGCGATTCTGATGCCGGCGCTGACTATCACACCGCAGCAATTTGGCTGGGTTGTCTCCGCTTATGCCTTTAGCGCGGGTGCCTCGGGCTTGCTCGCGGCCGGTTTCGCCGACCGTTTCGACCGTAAACGTATGCTGCTGGTATTTTATGCGGGCTTTCTGGGCGGTACCGTGCTGTGCGGTATTGCTCCCGACTATTACACCCTGCTGGGCGCACGCATTGTCACAGGTATTTTCGGCGGCGTCATCAGCTCGATCTGCTTTGCGATCGTGACGGATATTTTTGCGATGCAGATGCGTGGGCGTGTGATGGGTTTTTTGCAAATGGCATTCGCTTCCAGTCAGGTACTCGGCATTCCGGTCGGGTTATACGCAGCGAACAAACTCGGCTGGCATTCACCGTTTCTGCTCATCGTCGCCCTCGGCCTGCCCGTGGGATTCATCATCGTCACCTATATGCGTCCGGTCGACAGCCATTTACACCTTAGAATCGACCGGCATCCGCTACACCACCTGCTGACTACGGTTTCTAACCCGAGATATCTGCGCGGTTTTGCCGCGACGACTCTGCTCGCAACCGGGGGCTTCATGCTGATGCCATTCGGCAGTGCGTTCGGTACAGGCAACCTCGGCCTGTCGGTCGACGATCTGCCAACGCTCTACATGGTCACCGGAATTACGGCGATGGTTGCAGGGCCGATTGCGGGAAAACTCAGCGACTCGCTCGGAAAATACCGTGTGTTTGTGGCGGGTTCTGCGCTTGGCATGGTTCTGGTTCTCTTCTATACGAACCTCGACAAAAGCCCGCTCTGGCTGGTGATGCTGATTACCGCCGCGCTGTTTGCCGCAATTACAGCGCGCATCGTCGGCGCATCGTCGCTGATGAGCGGAGTGCCCGCACCGCAGGACCGGGGTGCATTCATGGGCGTGAGCTCCGCCTTTCAGCAAATATCGGGCGGCATAGCATCAGCTGTTGCGGGGGCCATAGTCATCAAGACGCCAGCAGGCATTCTGGAACGTTACGATATTCTCGGTTTTGTCGTCGTCGCCGCGATGGCGGTAACGATTATTATGATGTTCGCGATCCACCGTATGGTAGCCGAACCCGGCATTAAAGGCTGATATGCAGCTGCCCGCCGACGCATCAGTGCGGCTCAAGGCAATCGATGCCCTGCGTGGCTTTGCGTTGCTCGGCATCTGCATCGTCAATTTGCCGCTTTTAGCGCGCAGCTGGGATAGTTATCAGCGCATACCGGAAACGAGTTTTGCGCGCGCGGCATTTTTCGCAAACTCACTGCTATTCGAGGCAAAATTTTTCACACTGTTTTCTTTTCTCTATGGCATCGGCATCTATATTCTCGTGAAGCGCGAGGGCAGCGTGTTTTTGCTGAGGCGCTTCTTCGCACTGATTCTCGCCGGCGCTCTGCACGCCATTCTCCTTTTTCCTGGTGATATTTTGCTCAGTTACGGCATTTTAGGTTTTCTCTTTTTGCCACTCAGCCGCATGCACACTCGGGCGTTGCTGGTTACGGCTGTTAGTTGCCTGATCGTTTCGGGGGCAACCTATGCCTTTCTCGGCATTCTCAGTCAGCATAACTATGCAGCTCCCCCGACTAACTATGCAACTTATGGTGCGGTGGTGACGAGCAACTTGAATGTATACCCGTATGCCCTCGGTTATACCATGCTCTTTAACTGGCCAGGTGCACTCGCGATGATTTGCCTCGGCTTTGTCGCGGCACGCGAAAACTGGCTGTCAAAACTCAGGCTCAACCGGTTTTCGGCGCTGATGTTCGCAGCTGGTATTGCCGGTAGCCTGCTCTATGCCAATGCTGCGGTCTACCAGTTGCGAGAGTATATGCCTGTGGCAATGCTGGCTATGGCGTATACGACGCCGCTGCTTTCTCTCACTTATGCCGAAGCGATCTTTTCTTTAAGTGAATGGGCTTGGGCTCGTCGGCTTGTTACCGCTTTTTCGGCCGCCGGCCGTTTGTCGCTGACGAACTATGTATTGCAGTCGCTCATTGCCGGCATCATCTTTCACGGTTACGGTGTTGGTTTATACAACAAAGTTTCTCAGGGCGGATTAATCTTTGTTTCGCTGGGAATTTTCGTCTTGCAGCTGGCACTGTCTGATCTCTGGCTGCGTAGATTTGATACGGGTCCGCTCGAATGGCTGTTACGATCATTCTCGCATCTTACCCTCATGCCGTTACGCCGCAGCAGCTGACTACCAGTCGCCGCCGCCAGAATCGCCACCGCTGGAGTCATCGCCACCCCAATCACCGCCCGAGCCCGAGCCTAAATCACCGTGGTCATCACCGCGCCAGTCATTGTTATCAGGGCGGGAATCGGTTGCATGGTATGAGCGGTCTTCATGGTCAGAGAAAAATTTGTCGTACAGCCAATGCCCCGCCATCGCCCCGAAAAGGCCACCAAGCAGCGACGACATAAAACCACCGCCAAAAGCACCTGGAGCCGCTGTCGCACTGCCCGGTGCAGCGGCCGCCTGATTACGACTAAGTAAGAAGCCAATCAGACGAATGACGCCGAATACCACAACGGCGATGATTAGCCACTTCAACCAGCCGCCACCTGACGAGGGTTCCGTCGCTGGCGCCGCCGGCTGAATCTGGTGTGAATCGGCAACCAACATCGCAGCCGGGGCGTTTTTGAATGTTTCGTAAATCAACTGCACTGCTTCGCCCAGAGCCTTATCAGGGTTTTTGCGCAGATTCTGTTGAAAAATTTTCATTGTCTGCTGCGCCTTATCGCGGTTGAAAACGAGCGCGGTTTTACGGCCGGGCACGACTTCTAACTGGCGTGGGTTCACCGATATGACAATAATCACGCCATTAAGCTTGCGATCCATCGCCTCTTTGCGTATGAACTGCGAAATCGTTTGTCCGCCAAGGTCGGGTGTGGTAAGTACCAGAACTTCTTTACCCGTCGAGGTTTTCACCTCACCTAATTTTTTGTCAGCCGTCTGAGCGGCTGCTTTGGAAAATAGTTGCGCCCTGTCTTCGACGAGAGCCGATAGTGACCCCGCCGCGAGTAGCATGAGGGTGAACAGGTATTTCATAGCGCCAAACTATTACCTGTCGGGGCGAATGGCCAAATTTTCTGTTGGCCGAAAAAAACTGGCCGCACGGTCGGGCAGATTTACCTTATGGAATGCAGGCTCCGCATACACTGACAATCCGCCATATGGAAAGCGATGATGACTTGCGGCTCATATTTCATGTGCTGCATGAATTGCGCCCGAAACTCGATGTGAATACGTTTATTCACCGCGTGCAAGCGGCGCGCGGCGAGGGCTTTCAAATAGCAGCGCTGTTCGACGGCGGCCTGCCGATCGCGGTAGCCGGTTATCGTGTATTAACGTCGCTCAATACGGGCAAGACCCTCTATATCGACGATTTAGTGACGACACAAGAAAAGCGCGGGCATGGTTATGGTAAACGTCTTTTTGAATTTGTCTGCGGCGAAGCAGTGCGCTTGGGCTGCACTGTGTTGACTCTCGACTCGGGTTATCCGCGGCGTGACGCGCACCGGTTTTATCTAAACCGCGGCATGGCGATGGTTTCACACCATTTTGCGATGGCGCTGTAGGCGTCAGCGCTTCTTTTCAGGCACTGGATCATAACCGCCTTTCGCAAATGGCTGGCAGCGCAGAATGCGCCAGAGCGTGAGGTAGAACGCGCGGTAGGCGGGTAGCTTTTCAAAGCACTCGACTGCATATTCTGAACATGTCGGGTGAAAACGGCACTGACCGCCTAAAATGGCAGCGAAGGTATACTGGTAGAAACGAATCAGAAAGATCGAAAATTTTCTCAGCACAGAGTTAATCCGCCGTTGTGTTTCATTAGTTGGGGAATTCCATAGCTATGAGTTTGCCGGCAAATCTGTCTTGCCCCGCCCCTTTGGCAGTCTTACGAGAGCAGCCTGCAGATCGGCAATTAGATCAGCGTATTCAATCGCTGCGACTTCTTTTTTGGGCAGTATCGCGAGGTTGAAGCCCGACTGTTTCAGCTTACCCTCGCGCAGAATATGCAACAAAGCCTCGCGCAGGCGACGCTTAATGCGATTGCGCACATGCGCTTCGCCGAGCCTGCTGCTGACGGCAAAAACCACGCGAAACGGCGGATCGACCTCGCCGCTGTGCTCAAACCGCAGCATCAGGTGACGGCCAAAAATTTTGCCACCCTTCTGGAAAAGAAAATCAATCTGCTTTTTGAGTTTGAGACTGGTATAAAAGCGCGAGCGCAGAAGTTTTATTTTAGCAGACTGTTGAAAGGATTCCACCTGCACAGAAAGCCTCGCAGTTCGTAGAACGAACTGCTGCCAAAGCGCTGCTTTCCGCACATTGCGGTTTCAACAGTCTGTTCCGGAAGTACCTTCGGTACTTCCTTAGCGCTTAACGATGTCCCAGCGGCGGCGCTCGTCGGATACTGTCAGCTTCCAGCGGCCTTTCTGGCGGCGGCGACGCAGTACTTCACGACCTTCGGCAGTGGCATTGCGCGAGCGGAACCCGTGCGTGCGGTTACGTTTCTTGTTTGCGGGCTGCCATGTCCGTTTCATGGGTGCAATGTTCGCGTTTGCGACAGGCTGTAAAGCGGAATGGAGTGAATCGGCAGCAGTCTTCAGCTCAAGTGTACTGATTATGTCACATTGTACACCCAAATCTGCTCAACGTACCGACACATAGTTTACACTTTAAACTCAACACATCCTTTACAAATTCCTTTGTCCAAATTCTATAATGGCTTTATCGGCATTGGGTTTCGATACTGCAACACTTTACCCGTAAACATGTCGATTACGCCAAGGGCGACCGAGGCAAAGTGTATCCTGGCATGCCTTTCCGATATCTCCTCCAGGCCAACCAGTTCGCCGGCAAGTGCACCGGAGAGAAATATGCGGAACCCTGCATAGCCGATGTTTCCGGCATCATTGACCCGGCAGGTTTCGATGTTAGTGGCATAAGCAATTTCCGGCAGCTTCTCCGGGTATTCGCGCGGTGACGGCTGATACAGCTCTGATGGCAATTTGTTCCGTAAGGCTTCATGCGGCCGTTCGTAGTTATACTCCTCCATGAATAAGTCAAAAGCCAGCTGTTGGTCGTCGAGTGAGGATTTTGGTGGCAGCGCCGTGGATTCTTTCAGCGTCTTGTGCATACGTTCGTGACGCCCATTTTGCTGTGGTTTACCGGGCTCAATGCGTTCAAGCCCTATACCCAACTTCAGCCACCAAACGGACAGTCTGCTGAGCCCAGCAAGGCTGGTTGATGCAAAGGGAGCCCCGTTATCTGTCCGTATGGCATAAGGCATGCCAAATTCACGAAAGACCTCAGTAAATATGGCCTGAGTATTCTCTGTGGTGGTCTTCGGTACAATCTTGCAACCTAACAGAAAGCGACTATGCGCATCCGTTATCGTCAGCGGATCGCAGCGCAGGCCATTGCCCACAGTGAAATGGCCTTTGAAGTCGGCGCACCAGACGTCATTAGGCTCCGTCACATGTGATAACGGGTATACTGGCACTGCTTTACGCTGGCGTTTTTGCTTTCGGGTCAGACCCTTGCGACTAAGAATTCGGCCAACGGTGCTTGGGCACGGCCAATCGGAAACACCCGGATAACGCCGTTTCATCAAGGCCAAGAGCTTTCGGGCACCCCAGGTTGGATGGCCGTCGCGTGCCCTAATAATCATTTCGACCATCTTAGGTCGTACGGCCTTGGGCTGCCTCTTGGGTGCCCGAGACCGGTCCTTGAGCCCATCTAGCCCCTGGGATTCATACTGCTCAAGGTATTTGTATCCCGTGACACGACTGATGCCGAATTCCCGGCAAAGGTCTGTCATCGACCAGCCACCCTGCTTCCAGGCGACCACGAACTTCATTCGCTCTTCATACACATTAGTCTCCTTCCATGGCATCGAATACCTCCGATGCCTGAAATGGACAAATGGCTGATTTGTTAAGTATGTGCAGAGCGAGTTCTGTAAGCTATGTGATGACTACGTACCCTGCAGGTTTGCGTTGACAGACGCGCAGGGTTCGGATTTTTCCCGATTATGAGACTGTTTCTCGCCTCGCTGGTGTTCGCTTCGCTGACATGGATCATCGCGGCCGCCGACAAGGCTGGCCTTGAAGCACCGAAAAAGCCGCCGCTACTTGGCGTGATACACACACAAGCTACCCGCGGCGTGCTGATTCAGAAGATCATGCCAGATTCCGCAGCCGAACGCGCCGGGTTGAAGCCCCGCGACATCATTCTTGCCCTCAACGGCGTAGCCATACGCAACCCGCGCCACCTATTCGACGAAGTGCAGCGTTACAACTCGGGCACGATTGTTTCGATCGATTATCTCCGCGACGGCAAACAACTGAACTTGCAGGTTGCCTTGGGTGCGAGGCTCGATACCGCCTCCCTGATCGGACAACAGGCGCCCGCCATCAGCCTGCCAATCTATGGCGGCGGAAATTATACAAAGGAACCTGACAAAGTGACGATCGTCGATTTCTGGGCAACCTGGTGCGCCAACTGCGAGGGCGTGCGCCACACACTCGAAGATTTTCTGCGTAAACCGGCCGCCCGCGGAATTAAAATCATCGGTGTCACGACAGAAGACAATGCGACGATCCGTAATTTCTACCGCGGTAAGAATCCCCCCTATGCGATTTTGATAGACGCGACCAATGATGTGACCTTGAAATTTCGTGTTGAAGGTTACCCGACGCTTGCGGTCATCGACAAGAAAGGAGTCGTACGGTTTGCCGGCTTTGCCTCAAACGGAGGAATGGAAAAGGCGCTGGAGCTGGCGATACAGGCCGCGAAGGAATAGTTACGTAGTGATAATGGTTGGCCGATACCGGCGCGATCTGATCAGACAATAGATACCGAAGGCAGCTGGCAGAAAAATTAAGACGGCATAAACCGCCATATCATCTTTTTTTCCTTCGGCATAGTTCACCATTGCGCCGAGCGCCATGAATGCTGAGGCGAGCAGTACCATGATACCCGTAATGCGCCAGAGGAATTTTTTTATTACGGAGGGTTTGGGCGTCTCATCACCGACTACTGTTTGGTACTTATGCACGTAGTAGCGTGTGACACCAAAAAGCAATAATACCGCACCGACAGATATGCCGATAGCAATACCCGGTGAAGCGACGGTCATGGTAAAAATAACAAAATCATAAACGCCGTGCAAGAGCACGCTGAGCGTGAACAGTATTGCAAACCTTGAATAAGAGGCGTGCAATTTCAGCCGCAACAGTCCGTATCCCATCAGGGCTCCGGTAAAAACATGCATCGGTACCGAGAGAAAAGCACGCATGATGGCGACGGCGAGACCGTGCTCCATGACGTAGAAAATGTTCTCCAGAATCGCAAATCCCGCACCTGATGCAGCCCCGTAGAGTAAACCATCGATCGGTTCGTTAAACTCGATTTTGCGGTACGCGTAGATTCTTACCGCGAGGGCTTTGCTGATTTCTTCAATCAAAGCGATGACGAGTAATGCATAGAGAAAAACATTTCGTGCATTGCCGGTTTCCGAAAGTCCGGTCAGCGCTGTTAAGCCCACTTCGATCAGCGCGACAGGTATTACGAATACCGCTGAGATCAGCAAGGTGATCCAGATATACCGCGAGGGTTCGGGGTTCGCATGGTCTTTGCGGCGAAAATACCACAGTAACAATATCCCGGGAAGAATTGCCAGAATCAGCAGGTACATGCGATTTTGCTACCAACCGCCATTTTTGTCGCGAGGGTTCGCTATGTCACGTCTAATAGAGTATTAGTAGCAACGGCGGATGCTATGTTTCATAACCCATGCTTGCTTTGACGCGCATACAACGTCAGGCTGAGTGGAGAAAATACTTCTTTGAGGAGTATTCGCGACCCGATTACCTTGCGCGCAGCGTGACCATTGCCGTCGACGCTGAATTTGTTGTCCAATCAGTGCGGTTTAATTCATCCAGATTCGGTCTCATACACTATTCGCGCGGTAAGGGAATTACGGAATCTTTTGCCTGGCAAGACGAGACGCAATCGCGTGCGGAGTCTGGCCATGGTGCGTATTACCACACAGACGGTGCGGCGCACGGCAGCGCTGATTCCGAAAAAGTGATTACCGACGTGCTTTCTGCGGTGCCCGATGAAAACTTCAGAAATTTAACATTGAGATTTGCTAAAGATACAGATACCAAATTGCGCTATCCATTTGAACACTACCGGCTCGTGCCCGTGAGGACATCAGGGCAGATACACGTGCTGCGTTACCAGCATGCTAAAAGCAGGCCAGCGCCTGAAGAGAAATATGTCGCAGATCTGATTCTGAAAAGCCTGAATCCGGTATTTACGGCGCGGATGACGCGCGCCAATATACGCGAATCACTACACCGTATTGTATACACGTGTGCGGCGTGCGGCACGGAGAACTCGCTGTTTAACAAAACCTGTAGCGATTGCGCGACGGTGAGACCCAAAATCAGCACCGGTGTGGTTTTCCGTTATTCGTTGATCGCCCTCATCAATATGAGTTATGCGATATGCGTTTTTGCAGCCTTAGGCTTTCTGCTTTTTGCTCTCTTGCAGGTTGGAAAAACTTATCAGTCGCTACATTGATGCCAAGCAACAGGCAATGTGCGAATCAGAAATTGCCAAGGCCTTCGTAGACCGGCATGCGGCTATCGATCTGGTAGAGCGAAGCACCGATTGCACAAGAAATCATGCGGTAGTTGGTCTTTTGTGTCAGCTCGAATTTGAGCAGCTTTTCACCTTCGCTATTTGGTTTAATGCTGACTTCTGAACCAAATGGGGTGTTCTGGAAATCTATTTTGTGCACGCTCTTGCGCTGATTCACAAGGGTAAGTTTGGCA
>JAEUSA010000060.1 GCA_016788945.1 Leptospiraceae bacterium | reverse complement strand
ATCCCGTCGAAAATAATCGACGCGTTATCTCCGGTTTGCATTGTAGCGAATGCTACAATGCAAACCGGAGGAAAAATGAGAGAAGTGTATATCGTCGGTGCTCATGAAACCGAGCACGGCAGTTTCAAAGATAAAAACTTTCGCCATCTGATTGCCGAAGCAGGTAACGGCGCGCTCAAAGACGCAGGCGTTGACCGCAAAGAGATTCAGGCGCTGTATCTCGGTAATTACAACGGCAACGGCCTCAACAACCAGAACACGATGGCTGCACTCGCAGCGACATCGCTCGGCATGCCGCACGCAGCGACTCTGCGCTTCGAAGCCGCTTGCGCCTCTGGCGGAGTAGCGTTTCGTAATGCGATGATCGCCGTAGCCGCGGGTGTTTATGACACCGTAATGGTGATGGGCGTTGAAAAGATGAACATGCCACCGGAAGAGGTGCCTTATGAAGACCAGATGAAAGCCGCGCTTTCGGGTGTAGACTATCTTTACGAAGCGGGCCCGGGCATGAACGGTTCAACAATGTTCGCGATGTTCGCGCACCGCCACATGCATGAGTTTGGTACAACGCGCAAGCAGCTCGCGCAGGTTGCGGAAAAGAACAAATACCACGGTTCGCTGAACCCGTATGCTTACAAGCAACGTGAAGTGCCGCTCGAGAAAATTCTCAAGTCGCCGATTATTGCCTCGCCTTTCAGCGCGCAAGAAGTCTCTCTCATTACCGATGGCGCTGCTGCGGTCGTGATCACCACGAAAGATCGCGCCAAAGCCCTCGGCAAAAAGAATGCCGTCAAGGTGATGGGTTCTGGCCACGGTGGGGCATCGTTTTCGGTTGCCTTTCGCGCGAAGCATACCGAGTCAGAAGCAACGAAAGCTGCCGCGGCCGAAGCTTACAAAATGGCAAACCTCAAACCGTCAGACATTTCGGTAGCAGAATGCCACGATTGTTTCAGCTTCACCGAAATCATGAACGTCGAAGATCTCGGCTTTACCGAAAAGGGCAAAGGCGGATTTTTTGCGGAAGAAGGTCATTCGCGCTTAGGCGGTAAATTACCGATTAACACGTCGGGTGGTCTCACGGCAAAAGGACATCCTATTGGTGCCACTGGCGTCGGCCAGATCGTCGAGATGACCTGGCAGCTTCAGGATAAATCAGACAAACGCCAGGTGAAAGACGCGAAGTTCGCGCTGACCCACGTGTTGGGTGGCCCGGCTTCGGTCTCCACAGTACACATTTTGGGCAGAGGTGACATATGAGCATACCGGCAGTTAAGTGCAAAGATTGCGGCACGCCGCACCCCAAAGGCATCGCAGCCTGCCCAGCCTGCGGTTCGATGAACCTCGAAGAATATGAGGCGAAAGACACGGGGTCGATCTATACCTACACCGTGAACACATTCGTCCCGATGGGCAAGAATAAGGCACGCGCGCCTTATTGTATGGCGGTGATCGAAACCGACGACAAGATGCGCATTACAGCGATCGTCGAGATGGCCGACGCGACCACCGCCAAAATCGGCGACAAGGTGAAGTTCAAGGCTTACGAAGATAAGCTGACGCCCATATTCGAAAGAGTCTAAGGTAATTCGCGCTTCGCACGCATTACCTTAGACCTAAACAGCGTTGCAAAAAGCGCACGGGCCCGGCCAGAAATGCCGGGCCTTTTTCTTGTATCTTGCCGGTGAGCATCGTTAGCGCATAGACCAGACTAAATGTGGTAACTGTCACAAGAATCCAGCCGAAGACTGCTGGCAGGTGTGGCAGGTAGTTATTCACGAGACGCAATATCTGTGGATGAATCAAGTAAACACTGAATGTCAGCCCAGCCCAAGCGGCAATGCGTTCTGTGCGTTCAGCAAGCCTATTTTCGGGCATCGCGTGCAACAGCCAAATCACTGTCAGGGCATAAAGCATCACGCTCGGCCGCGAGAAATGGTTGTAGTAGTCTACAGGTGTGCCCTGCAGCGAGTAATAATCATACTCCAAAAGGACGTACGCCAGTGCAACGAGCAGGGTGAGGAAACTAGCTATGGGATTCCGTTGCCGCGGTGGACGAGAGGCATGTAAGACGCCGAGCATAAAGTATGGCAGCCAATAGATCGCAAAGGACGCGTGCCAGCCGGGATGCGCGATACCTAATTTGCCGAGGATCATCTCGGAGCTTCCCTTGTACAGAAGCAAAGAAACCAGTAGCAAAGCAAGCCACACGAAGATACGGAATAAAGAAGTTGAACTGCGGGCGATCCGCATTAAAACCGGAAAAAGCACATAACACTGCGCCAAAATCACGAGGAAATAGAGGTGATAGTCTGCACCGCCCGTGCGCAGTTTTTGGAGAACGCGCGCGAGGAAATCGGCTGGGGCGGCAGTTTCGCTCTGGCCTGCTTGCGCTCGCCAGCTGTGGAATCCCATAGCTAGTGCAATGGCGGAAAAGAACAAGTAAGGAACCAATATCGTCGGCAGGCGTTTGAGCAAAAAAATACCGTAATCTTTCAAAAAGCCGCGCCCTCTGGGTTTCTCAGATTTCGCCAAACCGTATGCGGAGAGGTAAAGAAACAGCGGTACGCTGAAACGCGCCCACTGGTTGACGATGACGCCGAGAAAATCGAGCGAAAAGTAACGATGATCACGCAAAAAGCTGTACTCTGCTGTACTCGTGGCGTGAATTCCGATGACGGCGATCGCCGCAAAGACTTTTGCCGAATCGGTAAGCGAGCGCTGCATGCAACACTTGTTCAGATCAGTAGTGCGAGCACAACAATAAACTGAACAAATGTTTTGTTTTCAAAGATTATGTCGCATCATTTTCTGAATTTTTTGCTGCAAAACATTTGACATCTCCGCTACGTGATTAGTATCATCATGTGCAGTACCGAGCGTTAATAGCCACGATCCTTTTCACCACCTCGCTTGCCCATTTTGTTTCGGCAGTTGACTATAATTTCAACATAGACGATGGTAGTCCCGCGCCCAAGGGCGACAAAAAGAAAGAAAAGAAGCGCGACGACCGCGAACAGCCAAAAACCGATTCCCCCAAAGCAAAAAAAGACACCATAAGCACCGCCGACGTGTTCGAATTGTTCAAAGGCGAACAGAAAGTTGCGATCGTGTCAAAAAAAGAAGAAAGAATTCAGGACGCGCCTGCGACAATTTATGTTGTTGGCGAAAAAGAAATCAAGGAACGCGGCTATTTATTTTTACATGATTTGCTGCGCGATCTGCCCGGCATAGATTTTATTAACGATTTGGGCACGTACGGGATGATGGCTTTGCAACGGGGCATCGATACGCCAGAAAACAACAAAACTCTGATCTTTATCGACGGAGTTTTGACGAATAACCCCTCTCAGGGTGTGAGCTATATGTCATACCAGTTTGCTTTGCATAACGTAAAGCGTGTCGAGGTGCTATGGGGGCCAG
>JAEUSA010000056.1 GCA_016788945.1 Leptospiraceae bacterium | reverse complement strand
TGTTTACTTGCTTACCAGTATACATGAAGCTCAATACCGGATCAACAAGGGGAATTAACCCATGCGGCGGTTCGAGCGGAACAAGAGACATGGTAGCCATGCGCAACAATACGAACAGCGCATACGCCTCAAAACCGATCACGAGCCGCTCGGGAGACGGCAGCAGAAAAATGATGCCGAGTAATAGTGCAGAATAGAGGATATAAAAAATGGGGCTGCTCAGGTCATGCGCCGGTAGGTAATTAAAAATCGGGTCTTGTAGCTGCACGCCCTGCCGGTGCTCGATTTGCGTCAAAAACGGAACCGAACTCAGCATCACAATCGTGAGAATGAGCGAAGCAAATATGAACTCGTAACGCTGATCCGGAACTCTCCAGAAGTTCAGCCAGCTGCCCTTAATACGCGACATTGTCGAACCCTAACCTTGGGACAGCCATAGGCCGATCTTTTTTGAGTTCAGCAAGCAGAAATTAGGTATTGCAGTGAACAATAGTATACTCATCACTGAGCCCTCCATAGTTTCGCATAAGTGCGCGATCGCTTCAATAATGTGCGATGGCTGCCGGTTGCTTCAATTCCGCCTTTGCCCATGACGATGATTTGGTCGGCGTGCGTCACTGTGCTGAGCCTATGCGTAATGATAATCACAATACGACCGCGCTTGAGTCTGCCGAGGTGTGAGCGAATCTTCTGTTCGCTTATGGTATCGAGGTGCGCCGTCGCCTCATCGAGAATGAGAACAGGTGACTTTCTCACAATGGCCCGGGCAAGAGTGAGCCGGTGCTTTTGCCCACCCGACAAGGTGAACCCCCGCTCGCCGATCAACGTGTCGAGACCCTCGGGCAGTTCGGCGATAAAGCTACCGGCGTCGGCCGCCTGCAAAGCCTTTGTGAGTGAAGTGCCATCTTGGTCAGCTTCTCCGGCAAACAGGTTTTCACCCACTGTACCGTCGAAAAGAATCGCGTCCTGCGTGACGATTGCGATGAGCCTGCGGTAGGCAGTGAGCTCAAAATCTTCAGCGTTGCGTCCGTTAAGCAAGATCTGGCCATGCGATGGCGTATAGAAGCGGCAAAGTAGATCGATGAGGGTGGTTTTTCCGACGCCGCTTTCGCCGACAATGGCGTAGATGTGTGAGGGCCGCATGGAAAGATTCACATTACGCAGCACGGGTATATTCTCGCGGTAGCCGAAAGACAGCTTTTGAACCTCGAGACTCCGCACCACTTCGGGGGCAGGTAAAATACCCGGGTTTTCTTCACGCTGGAGCGCCAACATATCGAGCACGCGCTCGAGAGACGCGAGCGATTTCTGAATCTGACTCAGCGAAAATACCATACGCCAGACCGGGTAAAGCAGCATGCCGCTGTACATCTGGAAGGCAACCAAATCACCAACAGAAGTCTCGCCTTTCAGAAAAAACACTCCGCCAAAAACCATAATTGCCAACGAGGTCATCGGTATGAGAAAATTCCAGATGCCATCGACAGCAGATTCCCTCAGCGATGCGTGGATATTTTTGCGGAACATCAGTGCTTGGCCGGTATTGTACCGGCGTTTTTCGACAAGGTGCATTTCATAAGCCTTGATCGCCCGTATACCGGTGAAAACCTCACTCGTGCGCGCGTCTTGCGCCGACCGGTCGTTGCTGACCGAACGATAGATCGGCCGAATACGCAAAATATAGATCAGGCTGATATAGACCAACGGTGGTATGAATCCGGAAGCGACGAGCGCGAGTGGCAGGTGCCAATGGATCAGGATCACGAACGTAATCAGAATGCGCAGTGCCGCCACACCGGGCGAAATCACCGCCATCTGCAGAATGCCTGTGAGATTTTCCGCGTCGCTGGTGAGGCGCGAAACGATGCCGCCGGTTTTCAATTCATGCAATTTCCCGAGCGGCAGATTCATGAGATGCGTGTAGAGGCGTAACCGCATCGCACGCACGAATCGGCCGTTGACGAGCGACGTATAAAAACGGCGCCAGAAATCGATCGCCTGCGCGGCTATGAGCATCAAAAACAACGCGATACCGATAAAAATCAGCTCCGAACGGCGTTCTACCGCTGGTGCCTGCCGCATAAGCACACCGTCGATGATGTGCCGCGTTGTGATGGGCACGGCAAGATAGAGAATTTCCGTCAGGCAGGCTGTCAGAAATATTAATCCAAATGCGCCTCGGTAACCGGACAACAAACCAAGGTAGACAAGCAGGTTATGCCGATCGGTTTGCTTGCCTGTTTTTGTCGGTTCGGCTTTGTTCGATTTCGGTCGCGCCAAAAAATCCGCAAACAGGCGGCGCGAAGAAGCATACGGCATGAAATGAAAAATAACGGCAATTGTCCGCTTTGACGAAATAAATCCTCATGCGCTTGCCACAACCGATGTTTTTTGATAAATTTGAAGGCCTATGGTCGCCTACAACCCGAAAGATTGGTTTTCGTTTATCTTTCGCTTTCACCGCTCAGATACATTCCGCAAGTTGCTGCCGGCAATGGTAGGCATCGGCGCGTACGCGGCACTCGTGGCCTTTTTGGAAACCGGTTATTGGCGTCTCACCGAAGCCAACCAAGTAAAAAACCTCGGCCTAATGCACGGTACTTTGGGATTCGTTATTTCTTTATTGTTGGTTTTTCGCACCAATACCGCATACGAACGCTGGTGGGAAGGACGTAAACTTTGGGGTGATCTGGTCAACACGAGTCGCAATATGGCAATTAAGCTAACGGCCTGGTCTGTACCGGAAAAAGACCGCGCTTATTTCGCCAAAATGATCGCGCTGTTCGCGCGAACATTGCGCGACCATTTGCAAGGCAAGGGCGTCGATGTTGCAGAACTGAAACAACATGGTCTGCAGGCTGAATTTATCAGGCATGCGCCTTCACTCGTTGCCGGCGCGATGGCAAAACGAGCGACTGCTCTCTACCGTGCTCGCAAAATCAGCGGCGAACAGTTAATTATTCTCAACAATGAATTACAGGCATTTGCTGCAATCTGTGGCGGTTGCGAGCGCATCAAAAACACGCCAATACCCTATTCATACAGCGCGTTCATTAAAAAATTTATCTTCATCTACATCATGACCATGCCGTTGGGTTACGCTGTTTCACTCGGTTTCATCGTCGCCCCGGTTGTCGTGTTCATTTTTTATGTACTCGCCAGCCTTGAACTGATCGCAGAAGAAATTGAAGATCCCTTTGGCGGCGACCCGAATGATTTACCGCTGACGCGAATCGTCAGCGAAATACAAAACAGCACGTCAGAAATTTTGCAGCAATAATAAGTATGCGTTTCCGCGGATTGCTTCTGAAACTAAGGTTCTGGTATGACCGAGGTTTTGCCGATTTCTTCGCCGATGAATTTTTCCACACGTTTCGTGGCTTCAGTGGAAAGTGTGGTGAACAAAACACCGCAAGTATACTTGGCGTCGATATCCAGATCGCGCGTGCACCAGCGCACCATCGCCTGACAAATAAAGCGCAGTGATTTTCCTGGAATATAGACATTGACGCTGAGCAGGGTATTTTTCGCCAACTGGCGCGTGGTGATCATTTTCATGCCCACCGAGCTCAGATCGGTGAGTATCGCCGAATGCTGACCAGGTTCAGTCCAGACATTGTAGCTGATCTGTGTATTAAGATGCAGTCGGGGTGCTTTACGAATAATACTCTTATAGATCTGCGTCGGCTTCGAAATGCGTATGAAATTACCTTCGCGTTTGCTGCTCATCGGCGCATCGAAGCGGAACTTGAAATTAGCTATCGCGAATTCGACGCGAACAATGTCAGATACCGGTGCATGGACAAACTCGGGGTCCATGCGCACCTTAATGTGGCGGTCTTCAAGTTCTTCGAGAATGCCTTGGTATTTTAATCCCTCGGGGTTGTCGTCGATCGGCATCACCTGCAGGGCGAGACTCTGGCGCAATATGGACATGCTTGACCTCCGCGAAATCTGACCAACCACCGCCTAGCGGTAGCGTCAATCGTATTTTCCCGGCAAAATACTTGACCCGCTGCAATCGAAGCGATGTTTGCAGCCAGTGTATTCTCGACCGGTAACACCCGCCTGCACCACATGGGGAGTCTGACTTGGAACCGTTGAAAGAACTTTCGCATATTGTTACAGAATTACCACGCGGTGGTTATCTTGTTCAGACGCCTGGTGGCTATTTTCAATTTGGCGCGCCGCCTGAGACCATCAAAGACACGATGTTTTTGCCCGAAGGTGTTCCGACGGTCTTTGTTCTGCCCAAACACTTTTTCAACTGGCGCAAAGGCATCAGCGTTGCCGAACTGGAATTTCCCATTTATTATAATTTCTTTCTGAAAAAACGCAAGACCATTCTCATTTGTAGCGAAGAACAGTTTCTGCGCTTTAAAACCGTGTTCAACGAAGCGGTGTTTGGTCCGCGCAATTTAGATGTCTCGAAAGATTACCTTGAGGGTCTCGAAGTACCTGCGCTCAAACGCGAGATGAAATTCTTCAGCAGCACATTCAAATTTTCCGACATGGTTGGTTTCGGTCTGTTTAATGAAAAGGGCCGGTTCACTTACAACGGCATCACCGTCAGTCAAGATGCCGAAGGTAATTTTGCCATCACTAAGGGCGGCAATCATATCGCGGATATCCCTGGCAAGATTGACTACAAGACTGTTTACCAAATCGGCAGCCGCCTACATGAACCCTATGTGCCACCGCTTTTCGGCGTTACCTGCCTCGGGCCAAGTCATGGATTTGATCCTCACGAAAACACTTCAGGCTTCATCGTCTGGCTAAATCACAGCGGCATCATGATCGACCCGCCCGTGAACACTACCGAGTGGCTCGAAGATTCCAATGTGAATCCCAAATTTATCGACAGTATCATTCTTACGCATTGCCACGCCGATCACGACGCCGGCACGTTTCAGAAAATTCTCGAAGAAGGTAAGGTGACGATCTACACCACCGATACCGTCATGAGCAGCTTTCTTACTAAATATTCCGCGTTTGCTAACATCGACGCCAGCTACCTGCGCCGGTTGTTTGATTTCAAGCCGGTGAAGGTTGGCCAGCCGTTCTTTATTCACGGCGGCCGATTTGATATCTTTTACACGCTGCACTCTATTCCCGCAATCGGCTTTACGCTCAAATTTCAGGATCAGTCGTTCGTTTATTCGTCCGATCACAACAATGATCCGGAAATTCATGAGAAGCTTCGTTCGCTCGACATTATCAGTGAATCACGTTACAAAGCACTGCGCAATTTTCCGTGGCACAGCAATGTCATCTATCATGAGTCAGGTATAGCTCCGCTTCACACACCAATCAAGTATCTCGATTCATTGGCTGACGACGTGCGCAAACGTATCGTCGTTTACCACATCAGTGAAAAGGATTTCCCAAAAGACACCCACCTGACGCTGGCTAAATTTGGTATCGAAAATACGCTGTATTTTAACGCCGCGGCGCCTGAAAACGTCAAAGCTTCGCAAATTCTCAGCACGCTGAAACAGCTTGACTTCTTTGAAGATATGCCGATTTCGCGCGCGCAAGAATTTATCGATATCGTCGAGATCGAAAAATATAAAAAGGGCGACGTGATTATTCGTCAGGGAACACATGGCGACCGCTTCTATATTATCTATTTCGGTTCGGTTTCGGTGCGTACCCAAGATCTACAATCGAGCAAGATTTACGGCGCTTACGATTACTTTGGCGAAGTGGCGCTCGTCACCGACCAACTGCGCACGGCCGATGTGATTGCAGAAACCGAAGTGACGCTATTTACCGTCGAAAAAGACAAATTCCTGAATTTTATTTCGGGCTCTGAATTTGAAAAAATATTACTCCGCCTTGCAAAGGTGCGCGACGCCGAAACGTGGAACGTCATCTCTCAAAGCCGGCACCTGAATTTTCTCACCTCAACGCAAAAAACCTGGCTTGAATCTATGTTGATTCCTGTAGAATTTACGGAACCCGGGCCGATTTATCCCGAAGGTGAGGTGCCTAAGTACTTTTACATCATTCGCTCAGGTGAAGTCGCGGTCACCAGCGGAGGACAAAAAGTCGGTGAACTTGCGCGCGGTGACGTCATTATCCATAATGACCTGCTCAAAACCGGTCGCGAGAGTTTTTCCTACAGTTTTGCCAATACCGGAGCGGCGTCGCTTTACGCAGTCAGCCGCGACGATGCATTGAAGTTTTTCGATCGCAATCCCGGTGTAAAAATGAAATTGCAGTACGAATTCTAACCATTGTCCGAACCAGATCTTCAATTTCCATTTCACACAACCCAATCGGAAAAAAGGATTCTCGCCGAGCTATACCAAATCGCTCATTTGCGGCAGGCACACGAAGTATTCGCCCAAGCCCTCAAAGCCGAATCTGCCGCGGCGGCCATCAGCCTGCTCGAACAGCAACTTTTTCCGGCAGAAGCTGAGCTACGCCGCCAACGCCATACATTGCTTGCGCCACTCAATCACGCCCCGCTTCGGGCTCACTTTGATCATACTCTGGAAACTGCAGAAATTGTCCTAAACGCAAAAATTCTGAACCAAAAAGATTTCGAACGCGTAAAAGAAGCCATTAACGGGTTCGATATTCTCACCTGGCTCAAGCATTGCGAAGCTGAACGGACCAATGCGGATTGATACACTTTATATCGAATCTGCAGCCGAAAAATTTGCCATTACCGCCGTAATCCGCCAGCGGCTCGAAGCGAAAAATACGGAATTCATTCTTGATTATCAAGATGTTTTTTCCCGAATCAAAAAGCCTTATCTGGAAAAGCGTAAGGAACGCAACGTAATCCTCGCAGTAAAACGCGGTGCTGTGGTGCGTGAGGCACCGGCTGCCTATGGTTACGGCAACGATGCGCTGCATTACTACTACATCCACGCTTACAATTGCATCTATGAGTGCGAATATTGTTATCTGCAGGGATACTTCAGCTCACCTGATCTTGTCTTGTTTGTGAATCATGAGGAAATTATGAACGAAATGAGCCGCGTGCTGCACGAGCATCGGGGTCGTGAGGTCTGGTTTCATGCCGGTGAGTTCAGCGACTCTTTGGCTCTCTCGCACATCACGGGCGAACTGCCCGCGTACTGGAATTTTTTTTCGTTATACCCGGAGGCAAACCTCGAACTCAGGACCAAATCGGTAAATTTGTCGGTGCTGCGCCAGTTAACGCCTTTGCCGAATGTCGTGGTTAGCTTTTCCCTATCGGCAAACTCGCAGGCAGAAACATATGATAGAGAGGCTCCGCGAACGGGCAAACGAATAGCTGCGATCAGCGAGCTGGCGCGCGCAGGATTCACCATCGGCATTCATTTTGACCCGATCATCTACTCGCCCGATTTTATCCCTCAGTTTACGTCGACGGTCAAAGAACTTGCACAGCATACCGCTTTCGATTCGATCCGTTATGTATCTCTCGGGGTCGTGCGCTTTGCCAAAGATGTTTTTCGTGAGGCACGCACAAATTATGCCGAATCACAGATGTTTGCCAGACATTTTATTCAAGGGCGCGATCACAAAATGCGCTACGTGCGCCCGCTACGGATGTGGCTGCTCGAGACGTCGCGGGAAATACTGAAAAAGCATGGTTGCCCTGAAGAAAAGATTTATTTTTGTATGGAATGAGCGCTGACGGGTTTATCATTGCTCTCACCGGTGCTTCAGGTGCTCGCTTCGGCTTGCGGTTGCTTTGGCAGATGAGGGCGCTCCATGGGCAAAGCGATTTGATTATTTCCCCGGGGTTTTTGAAGGTACTGCGCGCCGAAGAAGGTTTGGAAATTGACGACTTGGACTCGTTACATCAGCTTCTCAATGCGCGTTATGGAGAAAATGCCAGCCTGCATCAGTTTAAATTTTGCGATTACCACGATATCGGCGAACGCGCGGCGAGCGGTTCGTCGCCGTATAAAGCAATGATTGTAAGCCCCTGCAGTATGAATACGCTCGCGGCCATAGCCCATGGGCTCAGTACGAATTTGATAGAGCGCGCGGCAGATGTATCTCTCAAAGAACGACGCCCGCTGATTTTGTGTCCGCGCGAAACGCCGCTGAGTGCAATCCACCTCGAAAATATGCTGACGCTCACCCGAGCCGGGGCCGTCATCATGCCGCTGATGCCTGGATATTACCACAAACC
>JAEUSA010000042.1 GCA_016788945.1 Leptospiraceae bacterium | reverse complement strand
TACTGGTATGCCTTTCGCGTATGTGATCGTACCGTCGCTGCCGTACAGCGGGTGCAATAGGGGGGCACCAGTAAAGAGTTGGATTTCCCAATCGCGCTCTTCGGCCTTTGTGCGCGATGCTTCGGCGTTGCGCCGTGCGGCCTCAGCGGCGTCAAACATCGGCAGTTCTCTTGTCATCGATTCGGCGATTTTAGCCGCAAGCACGTTGATGCCGTTGAACATGTCGCTATCCGACTTGGTCAGTACTTCTTCAGAGACTTTCAGCTGCCGGGTGTCAGTCTCGAATGCCTGTGCGCTCATTAAGAGCACACCATTCAGCTCTGAAAATTTTCCCAACACGACGACATCAGCGCCGGCTTCACGGCCTCTTTTAATAGCCTCTTTGCGCGCAACCTTGACGTTCATGATGACGACTGTACCCGGTGCTGCTGTGCTGTCTTTCGGCGCAGTTGCCGGCGGTACGGGTGCTGCCGGGGCAGGGGGTGCCGCTGGCTCTGCTGGTACCGGCTTCAGTGCCGGGTTGGCCGTGTCAGCGACTGAATTCATGCGCGCGTCTTCGCGGTTCATCAGGCGGAATTTCCCCGTCTTTCTGATGGCGTCAGCCAACGCGTCAGAGATGCTGCCCGAGAGGTAATCGAACTCGATCTTACCGGTCTGGTTCTCAAAATCAAAAATCAGCACCTTTCGCTGTATTGTGCCCTGTCTAACAGGCTTGTCCGAATCTACCGCACTGCTTTGGGCGATTAAGGGATCTAAGATTCCGCACAAAAAAAGAATAAGTAGTATTTCTTTCAGTGAACCGATGCGCACGCCAAAAAATGTATCCGCGAGCGCAGCAGCGTCAAGCATTTGGTGCGATACCCACCCCCCTGTTTAGGGGGTCAGGCCGATTTGGCGCGACGGAGATTCTCTAATGTAATTAAGAGACTATCTATATCAGAAGGATCAACCCCGCTAATGCGCGCGGCCTGCCCCACGGTGCGCGGGCGAATCTTCTTTAACTTTGCGCGCGCCTCGAACTTGATGCTGTCGAGCTGGTCATAGTCAAAATCTTCGGGTATCGGTCGGTCTTCGCTGCCGAGGCGGCGTTCGATGCGGTTCGATTCGCGCTCATTGTAGCCGTCGTATTTGACTTCCATCGCGATTTTGAATTCTTCATCAAGAGCGACCGGCCCCAGCGCCGGCTGTGTTTCTTTCAAATCGGCAAATACCAGTCGGATTGCTTCTTCGGTGAGTTGCGGTCGCCGTAGTACGGCCTCGTACGTGAGGCCTTTCTGCACACTCATCTCCTGTGTGGCAAGTTTATCAATAAGATCGGTGGTGAGCTTCTTGGTCGCGATGGCCTTTTTGTAAGAGGCGTAGCGTTCATACTTCTCTGTGCATTGTGCCATGAGGCCATTATCAATTCCGAGGTCGGCCGCGTAGTGCATCAGGCGAAAATCCGCATTGTCTTGCCTGAGTGTGAGGCGATGCTCTGCGCGCGAGGTGAACATGCGGTACGGTTCATCGACGCCTTTGTTCACGAGGTCATCGATCAAAACACCGATGTAAGCTTCGTCGCGTTTCAGAATAAATTCACCGCGGCCTTGCGCGCGGTAGATGATGTTGTAACCGGCGACAAGCCCCTGCGCAGCGGCTTCTTCGTAACCCGTCGTGCCATTGATCTGGCCCGCGAGGTAGAGCCCCCGCACCTTCTTAGTTTCGAGCGTCGGGTAAAGTTCAGTCGGCTGAATAAAATCATATTCGACCGCATAACCGGGGCGCATAATCCGCGCGTTCTCGAGGCCCTTGATAGAACGCACGATATCCCATTGCACATCTTCGGGCAGGCTCGTCGAGATGCCATTCACATAAACTTCGTGGGTGCGCAGACCTTCTTTTTCTAAGAAAATCTGGTGGCGTTCTTTTTCAGCGAAACGCACGACCTTGTCTTCGATGGAAGGGCAGTAGCGCGGGCCGACCGATTTGATCTTCCCCGAATAAAGAGGCGAACGGTCGAGCGCGCCGCGAATGATGTTGTGCGTCTCAGCTGAGGTATAGGTCAAATGGCAGTCGATCTGCTTTTGCCAAAGTTTCTCTTTCGCGTATTCGAACGAAAAACTGAAGGGTTGCGGCGTATCGTCGGGTTCCTGAATCTGCATCACCGAGTAGTCGATGGTGTCGCCGTGGATACGCGGCGGTGTGCCCGTCTTCAGGCGACCGAGCTCAAAGCCAATGCGCGTCAGAGAAGGCGAGAGCTCCTGTGAACTTTTGTCGCCGTAGCGACCCGCCTGCGTCTGGAAGTCACCGACGTGAATGAGCCCACGGAGAAATGTGCCAGTAGTGATCACAATCGCCGGTGAAAGGATTTCCAGTTTGCGCTGAGTGATAATACCGAGCACCTTTTTCAATCCACCTTGCTCATCGATCACAAGGTCGG
>JAEUSA010000027.1 GCA_016788945.1 Leptospiraceae bacterium | reverse complement strand
GATAACCTGGAGTCAGCGTGAGAAGACCTCGAAGTGTCGGCTGTGGCTGATCGGCTGCCAACACGGAAACTGCCGCGAAGAGCGGTAATATGCGGACAGCGTGGGACAAAACCCGCCAAAAAGCCGCCGGCGCAGCGATTTGTCTTTGCCAAATCGCACGCAAAACGGCCCAAATGGGCCTGCCGGCATCTTTTCGCCCGGCCCACCATCGGGCCGGGTGCGCGCGTTTTGACGCACGCTCGTTGCTTGTTTCACAAGCTATTACCATAAATTACCTACCCGGTAGTTGAGGCTAAACGTCATTAGCAGGTGCCCCTCGAATGCGTGGTTTGCTTTCTGTATTGTCAGTGCGCCGGCGTTGGCTGACGCGTGAATATCATTACCGAGGTGCAGCATGTACTGCGCTGAGAGTGAAAGGTTAAAGCGATCATTCAGATGGTAGTGCGTCCCTAAACCTGCCTGCACCGCCGAACTTAGCCGTTCTTCACCACCACGGTCTGAATAGCGCACGATGCGCGTATAGTCGAAGCAATGCCCGGCCAGCAAATAAGGAGTAAACGCACCAACAGTATAGGGCTGTGCGAATGGATAGAACATCACCGACCAGCCGATGTGTGCATCTTCACGCATGCCAAGAGTTTTCACATCGTTCGTAATATAATCGGCAAACCATTCGCTGTTCAACGATTCGAGAAAACGGATACGAAACTGCCCGCCGGTGCCATACCCCGCGGCGCTTTCGCTGTTGAAAAGACTGGCCGTCGTGCGCCCGCCGAGCTCAAACTGGCCAGAGGGTTTGTCCTCTGCAGCAGCTGTGCTGCCGCAGAGCAGAATTAAGCAAAACAACAATGGCACAACATAGTTGTGCGAATGCTGTTTTGCATTACAAATTTCAGAAGAAGTCAAACCAGATACCTACCATTGCCTGTGCGTATGGCCCGGTCAGGTTGACCTTCGGGCCGTCCGTGACCGGAATCAATTCGTTGATACCGCCGGCAAACCATTCGCCCCGCAAAAATGCAAAATCATAACCGGCTTTGATACCGAGCGCGAGACCGAACACACCTTTGTCGGCCGCGAGTATCGGCAAACGATACGTCAGCTGCACACCGGGAGAGACGATCAGCGAAAGAGAACTCAGCACCGCGCCGCGCTGACCGGTTGTCAGAACATTGCCGAACGTGTCGGTCTGCGTGTTGGTGAGCAACAGATTGTATCCGGCAAGGCCGAAACCCATAAAGGGGAAAATATCGAGATGGTCGCTGGTATGCACAAGATAACCTAAAATGCCGAGCATCTTGAGCGCAGAGAATGACTGGCGCATCGTGTTCGTACCGATTTGGGCGTCACGGCTCTGCCCGTAGAGCCACGCACCGTCAAGGCCCAGCACGACGCGGCTTACCGATACCTGCGCGGTGCCACCAATACTGAAAAAGTTTTCCGGGGCTGCCTTGTACCCCTTTTGCGTTAAGGCGGAGTTCAAATCGTTCAGGTTCAGGTTTTCCCAACCGAGAGTGATCGCTCCGGTAAAATGGCGGAGTGTCAACCAGTCAAAGAGGGTGAGCCCGGTGCGCGGCATGTTGCGCCGGCTCATGCCTTCGACCGGTTTCTGCCTGCCGGCAGAATAGATAGTTTCGACAACCTCGGCGCGCGGTATTTTGCGCAGTGTTTCATCTTGTCGCTGCAGAATGACATATTCAGCCGTTTCATTTTCGATTTTACCGCTCTCGAACGTGCCGTTTTTCAGCAGCACGCGATCGGCAAAAAGGGGTGTCAGGGCGAGGCAAATGCCCCATAGTTTTGCGAATTTCATACCTGTATGGTGAAGGTTGCGGACCTAATCCGTCAGATTTTCGTAAAAAATTTGTGCGGCTGCAGGGTATGAAGCAAGGCTCATCACTCACTCAGTGCCGGGCCGACGCTGGCAATATCGCCGACAGCTATAACCTGCTCTTTACCGCCAAGTAACTGCACGCGGTGTATTTGTTCATTCGTCGCCAACTGCTCGGCGTACAGTACCTCTCCGTTCGTCAGTTCATAACGGTAAAGCGGCTTATCCAGTGCCGTCTTTTTTTGTGCAATGGGTTTTGTATGATGCGTTTTGTCTGCAAACTCAAACAGCACTGGCGCCGTCAGCAGAACTGGGTTCGGCATAGTGGGATTTTTCAAGTTTATGCGCAGACTACCCTGCGTGAGCCTGATGCGCCCCCCCGAGGCAGTGGCGTCGAACACAAATTGTGTACCCGTCACCGTGACGGTGATCAGTGGATGCTGTATCGTCAGGTCTGTTTTTTGGTTCAGCTTAAAATCCGCTTTGAGGTTTGTTGCCTCAATAAACAACCGGTTGTCGTGTGCTTTGAACTGAGCCGCCCCCGAGAGAAAATGAATTTCACGTCTACCCGAGCGATAGACATCGCCGCGCTGCATCGTGCGGGGGGCGACGACTGTTTCACTCTTCTGCGTCACGAGTTCATTATTTGTCTTTTCATGCGCAGGTTCCCTTAACGAAAACACAACAACGCCTGCCACGATCACGGCGGCGATTGCCGGCAGCCATTTCACTATAGACGTCGTTTTCTGGTCCGCGATTTCCAGCTGCGGAATTTCATTACTGACGACCTCACGCCGAATCTGCTGTTTGAAGCGCGCCCAATCGGTGTGCGGCGTCTTGCCGCTTTCTGCCGCGAGCATTTCCCTGATGCGCGCTTTTTTTCCGCTGCTTTTCATCGCATGTTCTCCTTGAATTCGGCGTAGAAGGGCTCGAGCTTCACAATCGCGCGCCGCATGCGGCTTTCTGCCGCTTCGACAGATATCGCGAGCATCGCGGCGATTTCTTTGTAGCTAAAATCCTGAAACCGGAGTATCGCCACCTCACGGTATTTTTCAGGTAATGCGGCAAGCGCCCGACTGATCAAAGACGCTTCTTCCCGTTGAAGAAGAATTTCTTCGGGACTGGCGGCTACTTTCGCAGCGGGCAGCACGGCGTGCGCATCTTTCACCCGCCGGCGCATAAAATACGAAGCGCTGTTGCGCAGAATGCCAAAAAACCAGTAACGTTGTTCTGAATGCGAAAGGTATTCATCGAACCGGGCCAGCGCCAATTCAAAACTGTGCGTCAACACGTCGTAGGCATCGTCGGCGTTCTGCAAGAGTTTGTTCAAATAGCCGAACGCCAGCGGATAATGTTCGGTATAGAACTTCTCAAACAGGCGGTTTTTTTCCGCCGATAGGGGTAATCCGCCGTTTGCCAAATGCATTTTCCTCTTTCGCATTATTTGACCAGCGTTAGTTGTGAGGTGGGCATAGCCCACCTCACAACTAACGCTGGTATACCACATAAGTATGGTGACAGGAAAAGCGGAAATCCGTCAGAATTCTGTTGACGGAACAGAATTTCCCCTGGACGCGCAAAAATCCACTAAGTAGACTTATGAGTTACACTGGCATCTATTCGCTCATCATCGGCGCAGCCGCAGGGTTTCTGGCAAATCTGCTTGCCGAACGTATACTATTACCGACACTCAAAAACAGAGCATTCTATAAGAGTGTGATCACTTCTCTCTCATTCATTATTTTTACCGGCTTAGGCAATGCCTTGTTACGCCCCTCGGTGATCAAGCTCGATGCCAAGGGCATGCTCGCGAAACAACTGAGTGATCTGGAAAAGACTATGCCCGCTTTTACCGTCGTCAAAGAGAAAGATCCGCAGGCATATGATAAGTTCTTGAGTAACGGTGCCGATTTGGTTGCGGCAAACCCGAATGCAACCGATGCTGAAATGGGGATAAAATTCTATGAACTCGGCCACGCGCTCACCAAGGGATACACTAAACGCGCCGATGACCATGCGCTGCGGAAGCTGCACCTCGCCAATATCAAGCTACTCAAAGAGCTCAGCATCAAGGCGCCCGATGCCGGCTGCCGCATGCTGTTTCCCTATCAGTTTGGTATGAATGATCCAGATGACCTCAACGGTGTCACCGCCAAGGCCGACCTCATGGAGGCGCTCAAAGCTGTCCTTGAATCGGGCATTAAATCACCGGCAGAAATACCAAATTACACAGGTCCTTACAAATTTGCCGACCATAGACAATTCTATTTCAAACAAAATCCGGCAGCAGCACGTATCATTCAAAATTTTTCGGCAATCAAAACGCGTGAAGAAAAGCAGCAGCTGATTAACAGCTTCGTTGGCTTTGCCGAAAGCATACTAAAACTGCCAGCGGTAGAAGCCGCGATTTTGATACGCCAAAGTTACGCCGGGGGCTGAGTTAAGCGAGCCGGTTAAGCTGCTCGGCAAGCCTTTTAAGGTCTTCAAGTACTTCAGCAGGCACAGGTTTGATCGCGCGGCCAAGTTCGTTGGCATCATCGATGAGATCGAGAATCAGTTTTCGGTTGGCAAAACGTTTGGCCTGAGGCAGCCGCATATACTCGTTCTTGTACTCTGAAGCCTTGGCATCAATCATGCCAATAATCTTGTTCAGTGCTGCGACCTGTTCCGAACCCATGACTTATGCATGCTGCCGGTCGCACAACGCGTCAACTGAAAGTAACGATGGTGACTTAAAATGCCGAAATTAACAGTATGCACATCGTTCTGAAATTACTCGGCGCGGCCCTTCTTGCCTACGCCATTCTGCACTGCAAATCGATGCCCAAACAGGGCGATGTGCCAGTGACCATGCCGCAAGTGCGCGAGGGTACTCAGGTGCCCGAAAAGAAGGCTCCGACACCGGAACCGATCGTAGCGAAGCGCGCGGCACCGGCAATGGAAGACGGCGAGATGGAAATCGCTGTAAAACCATCGCTTAACTTTCGCGCGTCTCCGGGGTTGGGGGGCAAAATTATCGATAGCATTCCTTACGGAACCAAGATTGCGGTACTGGATCGCGGCGAAGACGAAGGCGGTGCAAAAAAACGCCGTAGCCGCTGGTACAAAATACAATATCGCGGCAAAACCGGTTACGTGAACAGTAAATACCTGCGCGAATCGGGCGACCAGCGCGTGATAACGGCAAAACGCACTTACAATACCAAGCGTAGAAAGCGCAAAACGAAATCGGGTTAGAAGCGCGTTTCGCCGCCAATATTCAGTACGAACATCGACGTCGATGTCTCACGCGTCAGGCTTGTAAAACGCGCATAGTCCTTTGACATAAAAGGATACCAGTCAGCGCGTACATTGATGCGAAACGCATCAATGAGCTGCAGATAACCCGCTAAACCAAACTTCGCTCCGGCAAACTGAAACTTGCGCTGGCTCGCCGCCGTCGTATTCCACGATCCCGATGCATCATAACCGATGGCCGTACCGTCACCGATCGAATAGGCGGTACCGGCGTTGCCATAAATATCGAGAAAGCCGCGCAAACGCCAGAGTAAAAAGCTGAAATCGGCAGTGAGATTGATGAGTAGCGTGGTTTTGATGCTCTTGGTCGTCGTCAATTGTGTGGTGGGATCTTCATACCAGATCATGATAAAATTTGATCCGAAATCGAACCAGCCGCGTTCGGTGATGCTGAATCCGTAGTGCGGCTTGATGCCGATTTCGGTCGCGGTAAAATCGCGCAGCAATAGGCCGCCGGG
>JAEUSA010000308.1 GCA_016788945.1 Leptospiraceae bacterium | reverse complement strand
GCTCGTCGGCAGGTGCCCTCGGCACATAAAGTGACGCGAACAGGCTTTACAAATACAAAGCTGAACGAAGCGTCACTTTACGTCTTGTAAATCCAACGTTGTGCGACATAGATGCGACCTGTACTTCGCCGCCATCCGTGGCGGCGCTACGAAATCTGAAGCGTCATGGCTTTCTCTTCCGAAGCCATTGAGAAATCTTTCTGGGATCACGATGGGCATGAATAAACCCTAAGAACACTATTTTCTCAGAGCTAACTAAATAATAGATGCAAAAGGGAAATTTCTTCATTACGGCGCGCCGAAACTTCCCGCTGAATTCTCTGCCAGCCAACGGATTTTCAGAAATGATAGTAAGATTTCGCTCTATCTCTGAAAAAAAAGCGATCCCCAAATCGGCCTTCTGACTTTCATACCAGAACATGCCGTCGAGAATATCATCTTGAGCTTCTGGTATTATCTCGATCTGCATAGCGCTTCAGTATGCTTTCTTTGGCCTTTTCCCATGGCAGAGCCGAAGCGGTATCATTAACATACTTATCAAATCTCTTTTGAATTTCTTCTTGGTGACCCTGAGCAAGGTCTGTCTGGTCATATTCCTGAGCCAGATTTTCCCATAATCTTTCCAGCAAATCTAGCTTTTCGGCGCTTTTCATCTGCCGAATTTCATCAACTAACTCGGTGACGCTCATAGTTTAAAACTACCATAAAGAATGAGATTGTCAACGAATATTAAGAATGGTTAGATTCCACCGAAAATATTAGAACAAATATGCCACAAAGCAGCAAATTTCGTATGAATATTTAGTATGATATTATTCGCCCGGCCCTCCTTGGTCGGGCTCACAGTCGCATCTACGTCGCACAACAAGATTTACAAGCTGCGCGCACGCGCACTTCGTTTGCGCGTGTGCTCGGCCTCGGGCACCTGGACTGCCGCCTCGCGCGGCACCGAAGTGCATTTTGCGCTCGTCGGCAGGTGCCCTCGGCACATAAAGTGACGCAAATCGGCTTTAGAGGTACAAAGTTGACACAAGCGTCACTTTACGTCTTGTAAATCCAACGTTGTCGGAACATTGCTGGGCTTTGTTACTCGCTCGCATCCATGCGAGCGCACATGGCCTAAAACGTGTACTGAAGAAAAAGACCTAAACCCAAGGCGCTCGTTTGCTGTACGCTAATTTGGATTCTCTGCTGACCTTCTTTTGTACCAACTAGCTTTTTAGCTACTCGGCTCTCACCAAGATACGCATCGAAAAGATTTATGGTGTAGATTAGTAACGTTGAAATACCCGAGATTAAAGCAACTTTAGTCCAATCATTTGACGCATTTTCTAGTCTGCTGAATTCGGCCTGCGAAGCTGCGGCATTTGTCAGTGAAACTTCACCTGTAGAACTGGTAACATAACTTGGCTGGTAATTCCTGTATTGGCTCTTGAAGTTCTGCCAGATAATAATAGACGTAGTTGTCATCAGAAGACCAGCACCAAACGAAATAGAATAGGTATATCCCCACAGATTCCTTTCTTTGTAAAACTGACCCCAGCCGGGTAACACTGCGGACCGCCACAAAGCTTCGCTGTCTGAGGTCGCTGAAGTCGATGCGCTGAATACCTGTGTAGTTGCTAACAAAACAATCAACAGTAGAGACCGCATAAATATTCTAAACCTTGCTATTTTACGCGTCATCACGCATAGGCGCTCAAACGAACATTCGGCCCTTGAGTCGTAAAGGTTAATTTATCTGAGCCGCTTGGCCCTCCTTGGCCAAGCGGACAAGCCCAGCAACGTCCGACAACAAGATTTACAAGCTGCGCGCGCGAGCACTTCGTTGGCTCGCGTGCTCGGCCTCGGGCACCTGGACTGCCTCCTCGCGCGGCACAGAAGTGCATTTTGCGCTCGTCGGCAGATGCCCTCGGCACATAAAGTGACGCAAATAGGCTTTACAATTCGCAAAGTTGAACGCCGCGTCACTTTACGTCTTGTAAATCCAAAGTTCTGCACCATTCTTGTCCCGCCCGAAAGCGCGCAGGGAGAAGGGGGGAGCCCCTCGATGAGAGGTCTAATTCCATGTGGACTCGAGCGCGAAGAGCTGCTGCAGAAGCGCAGCAATATGGACGGCGTATAACACGCCTCATAATCCCGAAGACAATATGGAGAACGTTCAGGTCGGCATGTTATTCG
>JAEUSA010000441.1 GCA_016788945.1 Leptospiraceae bacterium | reverse complement strand
GGTTTTACTTGCGGCGAAGGTAGTTGCGGCGGTGCAGGTCTCTTGAACTGGGGCACCGGCGGCAGGTCAATACCGGTAATCGTAAAAGAAAACAAAAGGGTAAGAAACACCCACACGGATTTTTTTCGCATGCGCAGAGGTTAATCCCGCTGTTATGCATGCAAGTTAAATTCGCAGACGATGGGCTTAACTGAGAACGACTAAGCCTGATCAGAAATCGACACAGGCTTTTTCGATGACGGCAAAAGTCTGAAAAACCGTTTCGGACAACGTCGGGTGCGGCATCACGGCATGCAGAAAATCGTCTGCGATAAGCTCAGAACCCATCGCGAGCGAAACCTGGCCAATCAACTCGGCAGCGTGTTCGCCGACGATCTGTGCACCGAGAATTTCACCGGTTTTTTTGTCGGTGAAAACACGCGAGAAACCGTTTTGTTCGCCTGCCGCCAGCGCCATGCCCGACGCCAACCAGGGAAATTCGCCTATAGCAAATTCACGCTTTTGCTCCGTCAGCTGTTTCTCTGTCATGCCAATAGTCGCAACCTGTGGGGATGTATAGATGCAACCGGGAATCTCGCCCGGTGCATGCGGTTTTTTACCCGCAATGTATTCGGCGACGAAAATCCCCTGATGCGCGGCACGGTGCGCCAGCAGCTTGCCCGGCGTGACATCGCCGATGGCGTAGATATTTTCTTTCGTTGTGCGGCAATTCGCGTCGATCTTGATGAACCCTCTTTCATCGGTAAGCCCCATTTCGCGCGCACCGAGGTCTTCGGTATTCGGTTGCACGCCGATCGCCACGAGCATGATA
Source organism: Leptospiraceae bacterium (assembly GCA_016788945.1). Taxonomy (GTDB): domain Bacteria; phylum Spirochaetota; class Leptospiria; order Turneriellales; family Turneriellaceae; genus Turneriella. The sequence continues at coordinate 12,816 of JAEUSA010000441.1, read as the reverse complement.
TCTGCGGACAATTGCTGTTCTTTGCCCTCTGCTGTCTTTAGTTGTAGCGCAATGCCCGAACCATCTTCTTTTACAGAAACGATCTGCGCCGCCTCATGAATAATCATGCCGCGCTGCTCAAGGGCTTTTTTGAGCGCCGTTGCAACTTTTATATCATCATTCGGCAAAATGTGCGGAGCCATTTCAATTAATATGACCTCGCTGCCGAGACACTGATAAAAATCGGCAAACTCCAGACCGATGGCCCCGCCGCCGACGACGATAAGCTTTTTCGGCAAATTTTTCTTCGACAGTGCATCTCGGTATTGCCACACTTTGTCTGAAAACGGCAATTGTGGTAGTGCCCGCGCACGGGCTCCCGTCGCGATACACAGATGCTTATAGTTCAGATTGTTTTTTTTGCCCGCGCCATCCATTTCGAGACCCGCACCCGTCAACCGTGCATTCCCCTCAATCAGCGTGACTCCGTATTTTTTGAACAAAGATTTCACACCGGTCTGCAGTCTATTGGCGACATTGCGCGAACGATCGATAATTTCACCGAGGTTGGCCACCGCCTTGCCCTCGATGGTGATACCTAATTTGCCGGCATTAATTTTGTGCAACAGATGCGCGGATGTCAAAAGCGCTTTCGTGGGTATACAACCCCAGTTGAGGCAGATGCCACCCGCGTTTTCCCTTTCAATGACCGCAGTCTTCAGCCCCAACTGGGCGCCACGGATTGCAGAGCTGTAACCGCCCGGCCCCGCGCCTATTACCACATAGTCAAATGTCTCTGCCATGGTGCACGGATGCACCGGGGTCGGCGCTGACAAGGATGTTAAGGGCAACGACCATGCTGCATTCAGGTACAGGCGCAGCGGCGGGCAATTTCTTTTTGCCGCGCTGTGGCCGGCGCGCACAGCTGTTTTGTGTTCCTGATTGAACTCGATAAACAGATCTTCACCGCGCTCACCCTACATTTTAATCCACCGTGGGTTTCGGCGCTCAGCGAACGTATCGGCGACCTGAGGACGTATACCGTTCCGGTAATTATTTTTTCGCTGCTGTACTATTGGCTGAACAGCCCTCGTTTTATTCGGTTTGTCCTTTTGGCAGCGTTACTGCTCGCCATCAGCGAAGGCTCGGCATACCTGATCAAACAATGGGTTGCGCGGCCACGGCCAGCAGTCGAATGGCTCATCTACGTCGACCCTAAAGCACTATGTTTTCCCTCAGCGCACGCGGTCAACACGATGGCTTTGGCTGTGTTCCTGTCACGCTGGTTCGGCAAATCGTTGTTATGGTATTTGCCCATTCCGTTAGTCATCGGTGCTTCGAGAGTTCTGGCCAACTACCATTATCCACTTGATGTTATAGGCGGATGGCTCATCGGGTACGTGATTTCACGAATTTTTTGGCGATTTTCCCGAAATTTCTCCTGATTGTGCTTTACACCATGTGCAGCGCACAAAAAGTGTGCATAGGTGCATTGCTCCGCAAGAGCAGTGAAAGCCGACTAACTATCTGCCTCACGCATAGCTAGTCGAGACCAAAAAGGAGCCAAAGATGGAACAAAACGTTAACAAAGTAGTAAGCTTCGGAATCGGTGCTTTTGAATCAGCGCGCGCTGGCGCAGAAACCCTGCTCAAGAACCTCGAAACCGAAATCAACGCGCTGATCGCCAACGGTGAATCCGTTCAGAGCGAAAATGCCGTAAAAATTCGCAGCGCAGTAACAGACGCTTCGAAGCGTGTTTCTACTCTCGTCGATCAGGTGAAGGCTCAATACACAGATCTGTCAGCAAAAGCTCAAAAAGCTCTGGCAGACCTGCAGGCGAAAGCCGGTGAACTCACCGCTAAACTGCCAATCAACAAACAGGCAGCTTAAGCAGATCTAAGGGATAAGGTTTCTGTTTTCCCGTTTGCTCCGCGCAACGGAAAAGCCGAACTTATCCCTTTTTTTATGTAAGTCCGATAATCACGTTGGCCGAATAACCCTTCCACGTAAGCGGAATCACGAGGGTCGGCTCAGCGAGCAGAAATTTGAATTCATCGGGCTGTCCCACGACAACACTCGGTACTGAGATATCAAAACCACTGCCGAAGTGCGTGCGCGCATTGCCGGCAATGGTATTCGCCATTTCGGCAATCATCGGTACTAATTCGTCTTCGCTATTTCCTTCACTGCCGAGAACAATGTGCAGTATTTCTTTCACCATTGCTTTAGCGCAGGTAATAACCATACCACCTTTGTGGCTGCCCGAAATACCGATATGGCCCGAATAATCAAACAGCGGGTGATTGTGCGCTTTGGCATCAAGGTTATACGGTACCCCGAATTCGGGTTTTTCGGCTTTGATCGAGGTAAAATACTGCGCTATGCATTCCAGCAATGCGCTGACATCTTCTGTTTTTATTTTCACTAATCGATTCCCACTACCAGGTAGGCCTGATGGCCCTTCCAGTTGATCGGCAGCACCACAACGGGCGTTCTCAGTACAATGCGGAAATTATTGGGTTTACCTTTAAAAATTGTAGGGACGGAAATATTAAACTCGGCGCCAAACGAAGTGCGGGCATTACCGGCGATTGTATTGGCGATCTCGCCGATCATGTCGAAAACCGACTGATCGTCAACCTCTTCGGTCAGCAAAATCTTACGGGTAATCTCTTCGAGCATCGGACGTGAACAGGTAATGTAAAGACCGCCTTTGCGACTGCCCGAAATACCGATGTGACCCGAATAATCGAGCAAAACCTGTTCGCTGCCTTTGGTATAAGGAATATCAAGCTCGGCCTTAACCCCGGTGACTTCTTCAAAATAGCTGATTGTGCCGCGTATGAATACCTGAATTTCGTCTTCTTTCATTGGTCAGCCTCAAGTATAGCGCGCGACAAAATTAATCCGCCACGACTTGGTCAAATGCTTCTTTGATGCTTTCGGGTGTGAATGGCTTGCCTAAAAAGCTGCGCGCACCTTTTTTGAGTGCTTCCAGCGCAGTCGATTCGTCTTTGAGTGCAGAAACAACCATAACCTTGACGTCGGGTTTAATCTTGAGCAGTTCTTCGAGACACTGTAACCCATCCATTTCAGGCATTGTGATGTCGAGTGTCACGACGTCGGGCATCGTGCTCTTGAATAGCTCGATCGCCTGCTTACCGTCGCCTGCGGTACCCACGATTTCAATACCAGCGCCTGTCAGATATTTTTCAATCGCCTTACGCATAATACTCGAATCATCAACAATCATCAATTTCATAGGTTTACCTTGAAGCCGCGACCGGCTTGTCACCCGTTTTTCAGCTACAGCAATGCCACTATTCACGATGACGGTACGTAAGGCTTCAAGGCCATAACACGGGCATGCGTATTGGTTGCCACTGCGGTTTTGACGTGTAGCTTGACCTATGAGCATAAGCAACGAAGACAAAGAACTCTATGGCCCGCTGGCAAACCTAATCGGTATTTGGGAAGGCGATAAAGGCCTCGACATCGCGCCCGAAAAGACGGGCGAAGAAAAATCCCCGTACTTTGAAACGATAACGATTGAAGGTCTCGGTACAGCCACCAATGCGAGTGAACAAACGCTTGCGGTGCTGGCATACAAGCAGGTTGTCAGCCGCATCTCAACCGGTGACGTCTTTCATCACCAGACAGGATATTGGTACTGGGATAAATCCACACAAGATGTGCTCTATTCGCTGCTTATACCCCGCGCCGTAGCGGTGCTCGCCCGCGGCAAAGCGCAGTCCAAAGGAAGCGCCCAGCTTATCAATGTGCGGGCAAGCGCACCAGACAAGAATTACGGCATTCTCGAATCGACGTTCATGGCCGCGAAGGCATCGACGCGTAATTTTGAAATGGATGTTACCGTCGATGGCAATAGCCTGCAGTATACCATGAAAACGGGTCTGTATATCTATGGGCGCGACTTCATGCATACCGATATCAACACACTCTCGCGCAAGCGGTAGTCATCTATTTTGTGGGCGCGCATGGCGCGCCATTGTAGATTGAATTCGAAGCAGGTTCAGATTATGAATCTTGGTTTTATGTGTGGATGCAAGACCGAATAGGTTCTTCTGAACTCCGCAACTAATGCAAAGACTCATGACAGCCCTGTTTTGCCGCTAAAACGGCATTAAATTTTACGAGGTAACGAATGAAAAATCTTTTATTGATCATCGCGGGCGGAGCTTTGCTCATTGCGTGCGAAAAACCCCCAGTCGCGCAAAAGGCAGAAGCCGCTGCGACGGCTCCGGTAGCCAAAGCTGAAGGTAAAGAATACCAGATCGATGTCGCCAAAAGTTCAGTCGCATGGATCGGCACTAAAAAAATCGGCAAACACAACGGCACGATTGCACTCAAATCGGGTTCCGTGTTCGTTAAAAACGGTGCAATAGTCGCTGGCAAATTTATCGCCGACATGAAAACAATTGATGATAAAGACCTGACGGGCGAAAATCACGCAAAGCTTGTGAAGCACCTCAAAAGCCCTGACTTTTTCGATGTCGAACAATTTCCTGAAGGAATTTTTGAAATCACAAGTGTTTCAGGAAAAACCATTAACGGCAACCTGACGCTGAAAGGCAAACCATACGGTATTAGCTTTGAAGCAGACGTGGTATTCGAAAAAGAAGCACCGAGAAGCGCCAAAACAAGTTTCAATATCGACCGCACAAAGTGGGGTATCGTTTATCCAGGTATGCCTGATAACCTCATCAACGACACGATTAATCTCACTCTCGATCTGAAGATTAAGAAATAATCTGAATGGCGGCCGGGCGCAAGCCCCGCCGCCAAATATCAACGCAGCAGTAGTTCGTCTAAAGAGTAGATCTCGATTTCCTGCAATTTGCCGCGCACGCCTTGGTGCTCGACTTTGCGGCACTTAATCAGGTTTCCCAGCCGATGCCGTGTATTGCCATCAATGAGGATATCCACTTTAGCTTCTTTGGTCATCGATTCGAGGCGGCTCGCAAGGTTTACCGGGTCACCTAATACCGTGTATTCCATGCGGCGTACCGAGCCGATATTGCCAGCAAAAACTTTACCCGTAGCAATACCCATACCTACTTTAATCGGTTCGATAATATAGTCGGGTCTGACATCGTTAAACGTGGCCAGATGATTGCGTATTTGCAGCGCGCATTTCGCAGCGTTGAGAACGTCGTTTTCCGTCGGCACGGGGCAGCCGAAGGTTGACATGATGCCATCGCCCAAAAGCTTATTCACCGAACCATGATTTCCATACACGAGATCCATGATGTCCGTAAAAAATTCACTGAGAAACTCAGCAAAGACGAGTGGCTCAAGATTTTCCGCAATTGTCGTTGAGCGCCGCACGTCAAAAAACATAATCGTCGCTTCTTGATGGCGACCGCTGAGGCTATTGGCGTGTTCATCTTGAAGAATGCCTTCAACGATGTCTTCAGAGAAATACTTTGTCAAAAGGCGGCGCTCGTTGCGCAACCGCTGTTTCATCCAATCGAGTTCTAACTTTGCGCGCTTCAGCTCGAGCAGGTTGCCGAGCCGATGTGAAATTTCTGTTTTGTCCTGATCGGTGCGCACGACGTCATCGTATTGCTGCGCATCTACCGCCGCAGAACCACCGCTTAAGAGTACAAAACTCGCACCAAACATGTGGCTGGCGCGCTTTAATTCATCAAGGCTGTCGGCCTTGCTGACATACTCCCCAGATACAAAAACAAAATCGGGTTTGATTTCGTTGGCCTTTTGTAACGCAGCAATGAGGTCATTGACCGTTGTCAGTTCGCAATCCGCCGCGGGCAGCAGTGGTTTGATGAGATCTGCTTCGTGCTTGTCGCTTTCGACAAGGAGAATGCGCGTCTTCGGTGTTGCTGTTTCCTCGCTCACTTCTTGACCGCCGTATCGGGTAAGAAAATTTTGAATTCGCAGAATTTGCCAGTTTCAAAGCTGAGTTCGACCTTGCCGCCGATGGACTGCACCTTCTCTTTAATTATATCCATACCTATGCCCCGCCCTGCGTTCATCGTCGCCTGGTCTGCAGTGCTGATACCAGGTATGAAGATCACCCCGGCGACTGTGCCGGCATCCCATTTGGCGACCTCTTCAGCTTTATATTTCCCCGATTCGACAGCTTTTCTGCGCAACTTGTCTATCTGCAGGCCACGGCCGTCATCGCGAAACAGCAGTTCAACTCCATTCGCACTTTTCCGTGTAATGAGTGTGATCTTGCCTGATTCGTTCTTGCCTGCGGCTTTGCGGTCGCTCGGTGATTCAATTCCATGCGAAAGCGAGTTGCGCGTCAGCTGAATGAGAATATCTTTCATGAGCTTTCGGTGAGCAGTGGGGATAACATCCGGGTCAAACTGGTCATGCTCAAACTCTGCCTTTTTGCTCAGTTCACCAGCGAGTTTTTGTACATTGGAATCGACCGCGCGCACGAGCAGATCGACATTCTTCTTCTCGCCAGAAAAAGTAGCCTGAAATTGTGTAATGCGCTGAATCAACGATTTGACCTCGCGCAACGTTTCAATCATCTCATTCAGTTTCAGCACCAGCGGCAGAAAATCCTGACCGCTGAGGTCAGATTTCTGCTGTAGTTCACCGACTTTCTCTTCGTATTCGTGTGCCTTACCGGCAAAGAATTTCAGGTTCAGAATCGAAGCGTTGCCCTTAATCGTATGCATCGCGCGGTAAATAATCGCGAGTTTTTCTTTCAGCGGCAGGTTGTTTCCGCCGGGCTTCAGCGTTTCGTTGATCAGTGTGATATCTTCTTCCATATCAGAGATAAATTCACTGAGCATACGCGGCTCAACGTGTAGAATACCGAACAGCATTTCCATCTGGCCGGCATTCTTTTCTTCTGTTTCTTTCAGTTTTCTGTCGAGCAAGACCTGCTTGGTCACATCAGTAACCGTGGCCATTAGGTGTTTAATCGCACCTTCGGCCATGATCCGCTGGAACTTGAACTGGAGAAACTTCTGTTTGCCCGCGGCGCCGGCCACCTCGAAATTCACCTCGGTTTCGCGCAGTGGATTGATGTTGTTCATCACCGCTTCTTTGATTTCGGGTTTGAACATGAGTTCAAGGTAATCGGTGGTCTTTTTCATGGCCGATTCGGGCAGGCCGCGCTTGAGTACGCCGAGAATATCTTTGTTGCCGAGCGCAGGGCTTGCGAACATTTCTTCAAGCGCCTTCGAGTACTGGCTGCCGATGCGGTATTCATTGCCCTCTTTTTGAACAAGGAACAACCCTTGGCCGACCGTGTTCATGATACGGTCGGTTTCATCTTTAGCGGCGGTTAACGCGCTATTGGCTGTTGATAATTCAGCAGTGCGTTCGCGCACTTTTTCTTCGAGGTTTTCAGCGTATTCTTTTAGTTCTTTCTGCGCGTCGCGGAATGCAATCCGCAACGAATCGAACATATCAGATAAGAAGCCGATTTCATCTTTTGACGTGGCGACGATCTGGTGTTCGAGGTTGCCCTGCTTCACCTGCTCGACATCTTTAACGAGATGATTTACCGACCGCGTCAGGCCGCGCGAAAAGAAAATCGCCATGACGAAGGCGAAGATAATACCACCGATGCCTGTCGCAATAATGATAAATTCTATGCGGTAAAGCAGCGCCAGTTGTTTATCGCGCGATGAAGCAAGAATATAACCGGCATCGGGTACATTCTCAATCGCCCCGGCGATACCGAGGTAAGATTCTCCGCCGATTTTGAGCGTGAAAGTCTGCGAATGTTTACCTTTACCTTCACCGCTTTCGCGCTGGATTTTTTCTTTTATTTCGGGTATGAGTTTTTCGACGTCGGCCGCGAGCTCTTTGGAAAATGCTGAGGCGACGACTTTGTCTTTGCTGAAAAACGTGATCTGGTTGCGGCTCAGTTCGTCGATTTTGTAGGCAAATTTATCGCCCACCTCATTGCCGGCCATCAGCACGGCATCAAACCCGAGAAGCGGCAACGCAACGAGCTGGTATAATTTTCCGTTTTCACTCCACATGCCGAGAAAACGCCCGTTCTCGACTGTCTTTTGCAGAACTTCTTGGTATTGTGGCGGTACATTCTTGCCGAGATTTTCCGGATGCAGGCTGTCGACGAGCACGCGTCCGTTAAAATTCACCGCCATGATGAAGTCATAGTCGGTAATTTTTTTGAACCCGGCGGCTATTTTGGGTCCGGTTGCCGGCGCGGCGCGAAAGTCGCGCTGAAACACCGGGTTCTGTATGAAAAACTGCGTGCGCGACAGCACCTGTTCAAGCTTTGCATCGTTCAGTTCGATGTACGCGGTTGCGGCGGCATCAAGCTGCGTCAGAATGTTTTTGTTCACCTGACTGCGAACACCCTGATCGATAAACAACAGAGTTACAGAAGAAAGAATGAGAACGATCGTGACGATCGCGATGAGAATTTTTCGCCTGAGGCCGGCCTGTGCCAGCCCCGCGGCGAAACTTTTAATACTCTTTATCATAAGCGCGGCCGTATTTATTCTTGTGCTTGATACTGAAAACGCTCTCTTCAACTTCAAAGTTTACCTGAATCGTTTTTCCATCAACCACCGCGATACCGCGCTTTTCTGATGCTCCTGAGGGTTGCCACGCAACAAATGTGTATTTGCCGGGCGGAATATTGCTGATCTTGAATTTGCCGTCCTTGCCGGTTTTGGCGAAATACGGGTTGGGTACGACAAGAACGTCTGCTACCATGTTCGAGTGGATATTGCAGTAAATGCGCACCGCACCCGATTTCGCGAACCGGACGTTCTTCGATTTGCCTGTACCGTAATAATCGAGGTCAAATTTGTATTCGGGCGTCGGCGAGAACACGTTGTGATTGAACGGATCTTCATTGGGGAACTCGACGAGGCCACCCATGACGATCGGCAACACGCGCGGAAAGAACTGCTTGCCTTTTTGCACTATCTGCGCTTTGCCGTTAGGGTTTGGCATCTGCAGCTCTTCAAGGAAAATGACTACATTGGAAGCGTCGCCTTTGGCGCCGTCTTTACCAAACAGGCCTTTGGATTTGACGGTAACTGTACCTTCGATGGTGCCGCCCGCATACAGCGCGGGGGCCATCACGGTCAGGACGACGATAGGTAAAAGCTTTTTGAGGTGGAGCATAGTAGGACAGCTTGGCCGAGCGGCATCCCGGTTACAATCTTTTTTCGGCTTTCACTGTGATTCGTAGAGCCGCCGTGGATACGGTGATCGGCGCAGGTTTAAGGCCCAAACACTACCAGCACATTCTGGCGCATGGCACGCGGCTCGATTTTTTTGAAATTATTTCCGAAAACTACATGGATACACTGGGCAGGCCGCGTGCAGTACTGCGCAGGCTGCGCGAAAATTACCCGATCTGCATGCACGGCGTTTCGATGTCGCTCGGTTCAGCCGACGGCGTGCGCAAAGATTATCTGAAAAGCCTCAAAAACCTCGCCGACGAAACAGAACCGTTTCTTGTTTCAGACCATCTGTGTTTCACCGGGGCGCACGGCGCCAACTCACACGATCTTTTGCCTCTGCCGTTCAATTCTGCGATGCTCAAGGTCGTCTGCAAAAACATCGATCGCGTGCAATCCTACTTGAAAAGAACCATTGCCGTCGAAAATGTGTCGAGTTATTTTACCTGGCATGACAATGAGATGACCGAGTGGGATTTCCTTTGCGAGGTATCGCGGCGCACTGGCTGCCGCATTTTGCTCGATATCAATAATGTCTACGTGAACGCCACCAATCACCGGTTTGACGCTGATGATTTTCTCACCGCGGTACCGGCGAGCATCGTCGCCGAAATTCACATGGCGGGTTTTACCGACATGGGTGATTATTTGTTCGATACCCACTCAAAACCGGTGCACCCGGTGGTGTGGAAATTATTTGCGAAATATGCCGCAAAATATGCACGCATACCGGCGATGATCGAACGTGACGCGGATATCCCCGCTTTTCCCGTTGTCGAACGCGAAGCGCTGCGTATGGCAAAATTCAGGGAACGTACCATGCTCAAGCAAAAGCAGGTTGCATCAAAATGAGAAATCCCACTGAAATACTCAATCGCCAGCTCGCCTTTCTCGCTGATATTCGCGAACGCTCAGGGGCATCGCTTGGCGCGTTACAGCCCGGTGGCAAATTGACGGCAAAACGCGCGCTGGCGGTATACCAGAAAGGTTACGAGGTGCGCCTGACCGATGCCATTGCAGCAAATTTTGAAGGATTGTGGTATGTGCTCGGTGATAAAAAGTTCTTCAAACTCTGCGACGACTATCGGAAGGAACATATTTCCACAACATACAATCTGAACACCTATGGGCTGCGTATGCCTGAATATGTGAAGAAAAAATTCCCGAAACAAATGCACCTCTTTTACCTCGCGTCATTTGAAAGGTTGATGTTTGAGGTTTTTAATGCAGACGAACACGATCGCTTGTCTGTTGATATTTCAAAATTGAAACCAGAACGGGATTACTTTGTTTTTCAACCCGGTGTGCGGCTCTTTGAAAGCCCGTTTCGCGTCTATGACCTGTGGCGAAACCGCAAAAGACTAACCAAAGGGTATTCCCCGAAGCCATTTGTGCACCCCGAATTCACGCTGCTCTATAAATATGAGCACAGGCATTTTTTCGCACCCCTTAGTCGATCGCAACGGGACATTATGCATCAATTATGGAAAGGCAAACCCATCGCCGCGGCCCTCGAAAAAAGTAAGGCAAGCCCCGTCGAAGTACAAGCGCTGTTTACCCTGTTGGCAAGCCCCGGCATCATACAGTCAATCGCAGCCAAAAACCCATGAGATCACAGCTCCGAAGATATGCGTTCGTCACTGGGTTGTTTTTTTATACATACCCGGCTTACACAATTTCTACTTCGAACGCCGCCAAATTAACGCTCAAAGAATCGTGTCCGGTAATGCCAGAAAAGACCAATGGTGAAAACTTTGCTTTCAAATTACAGCATTTGAAACAACCTCTGCTCGCGAACCGCTTTGCCAACATCTGGTATGATCCCGCTAAAAATATCTCGGGCCAAAGAACGATTGTGTTTTACTGGCATGGCACCGACGGCGTTACAGAAGAGATCGATCAGGCATTTGGCCAGACCGGGGTGAAACAACTCGTCGATCGCGGTTATATCGTCGTTTCACCCGACCATATTCGCGATGCAAAGGGCAACGGTATTCTCAAATACTCGTGGTACATCGCCAATGGCAGTCGCCTGAATTATGATGTAGTTTTTGGCGATCTGATCGTACAGTGCTTGAACGCAAAGTTTGGCACTGACTTCAAAATAATCACCACGGGTTGCAGCGCCGGTGCGATGCAGTCGGCACTTTGGGCTTTTCAGAACAAAGATATCGTCGGAATGATTTTGTATTCAGGGGGAATTTTCCGCGTCCCGAAATTTGTTCCTCGCGACGCCTTCTGGGCCGTGATAACGCACGGAGGCGCCAAGGATGCACGCGGTGATTTTAACTTTATGAGCACCGCGATTTATCTCCATAAGATGGTGGTCAAACTTGGTTACCCTTCAGCGTTGTGCGATTTCACGCCGCTGGGGCATGATATTCATACCGAAATCGCCAATATTCTGCCGGGTATCGTCTTTGATCAGGAAAAGGTCATCCTCCCTGTGCAATGCAAAGGATCAATAAAGTTGGCGCTGCCGGGAAGGCAGCGCAATTCATGAAAATCGGATTTAGAACTTAAGGCTCCAAGACAGGTAGTAAGGCTTCTGTTGGGCGCCGTTACCCAATCCGTGAGTCTCCCTGTTCTGGGATTCATCGAGTGCTGACACAGCCGAGCCACCAGGAATGCCGTTATAAACATTTATGGCTTTAAGCAGGAAGAACCTTGATTTATGCCATTGATAATCCGCGATGAACGGGAAAATTAGCAAGGACAGAAGGCCAACGCCCATCAAGGCGACTCCCGGCATGATTTCTGAAACTTCTTTGGCGTCTCGTTTTGAGTACGCATAAACTGCCCCTCCGACAGTACCACCAAAACCTAAGGCCGCCCCAATCCAGAAAAATACGGTACCCTTCGTATGGTGGCTGGCTGCCAGTTGCGCATGGCCCGCAGCGGTCGGGTTATCGGCGACCAATTGTGAAATATCCCCTGAAAAGGTCTGCGCGATTTCAGCGGTTTGTTTTGCGGTCTTTACAACGAGCTTTCTTTCCATGTATGACTCGCTGTATTCTATCCATATCTTGGGCTGAGCCTGTGCGGTCATGGCGGTTGTGAAAACCGTAACCATGATAAATGCAAAGATTTTTTTCATGATAATCTCCTATAAAATTGGTAGGAGTTCTTAACTCTAAAACGAACCTAAATCGACCGTTTGGAACCAGATGGACTATTTTTCGTCACGAAATTCGGTTGGTGATTTTCCCGTCACTCGCCGAAATTCTTTGTTAAATGTTGATTTGCTGTTAAACCCGACGGCCATTGCAATGTCCAAAACTCGGGCTGAGCGATCATTTTCCAACAAAGTTTGGGCCTCCCGAATACGGTGCTCGCTCAGAAACTCATAAAATGTCGTGTTGAGCCGTGTATTGAACAATTCAGACAATTCGTGCCTGGTAAGACCGATCTTCTCGGCAAGTGACATCAGAGAAAGTTCTTCTTGCCGGTAGACCTTATCTCCATCGAAGGCGCGGTGAAGTCGTTTGAGCGCGGCATCTCCCTCCGCAGCGGTAAGCCTATGACTCGTCGACTGATCCTTTTCGGCGGCCCGCAGTTCGTTTGCCGATTCAATTCTGTATATTTTCAGCAAATCATCCTGATCGGTAATGCGAATCAATACAGAACGGAAAAAGAATATAAACTCAATGATCTGCCCTAT
>JAEUSA010000414.1 GCA_016788945.1 Leptospiraceae bacterium | reverse complement strand
CGACACAGCGGCGAGGGTCAGCTTTTGGCTGTGGTGCGCATCTTGTCCGCAGACGACGCATATCGCAGCAAGTTTGAGTGATTCATGCGCTATGGCGAGGTAATCGCCGACCGTTTTTTCAGAACCCGAAATCGGGAAAGGCATGCGCCGATAATCTTGATCGAGCAGCGACAAAATGATGTCTTTTCCGGCACGCGACAGACGGCGCAGTACCTCAAAAAGATAATCGTCGAGAAATTGGGCTTCTTCAATGGCTACCAGATCGGTGCTGCTTTCGACCAACGGCAAAATATCACGAGCATGCGCGACGACATGAGCCGCCTCGCCCAGCTGAATTGATTCGACCGCGTCCTCGGCTTGCGCTGAGCTACGGTTTTGGTGACCAAACTCGGCGGCCAAAAAGTGCGGTAACACCTGTGTGGCGTGATAGCGGTTGTCGATCGCCGGTTTGAACAGCTGTACTGCCTTTCGGGCAATTTTCGCCCGTCTGACGCGTCTTAGCAACTCTTCCGTTTTGCCGGAAAACATCGGGCCGTGAATTACGGTAATTTTGCCTCGGGCCGATTGATTGACTGACAAAACTACTCTCCGTAAAACCACGTACCGACATCTTCGCCGGCGAGAATTTTTCGCACAATGCGTATGTCTTTTCCTGAAGCGATGCTCATGATCTGGCCCGCTTTGAGTATTTTCTCACCGGCCTGCAGTTTGGTGATCATGCCGCCCGTGCCGCCACCGCCTTCGACGGCATCGCCCGCATGCTTTTTTGTCTCGGCTGTGATACGGCGAATGACGCCAACGCGGGAGTGATTTTCGTAGAAACCGTCGACCGTGGTGAGCAGAATTAGCAACGATCTCGGAAACAGCAACGCAATGTCGGCTGACAGGTTGTCGTTGTCGCCGACGCGGATTTCTTCGTTGGCAATCGTGTCGTTTTCGTTGATGACGGGTACAGCACCCCAGTCGAGCAACTGCCCTAATGTGGCTTTCAGGTTTTGCAGGTGCAACTTATTCTCGAAATCGGTGCGCGTCAGTAGCACTTGTGCCGCAGCCAAACGTTGTTTGGCGAAGCTCGTACGGTAGGTATCAATCAGCAGGCTCTGGCCGAGGGAGGCAAGCGCCTGTTTCTCGCTGACCGATGCTTTGGGCAGCGTCAACCGGTTGCGTTCCTTGAGAATTGCCCGGCCGAAACCAACGGCACCACTCGATACAATAATAACTTTTTTGCCTATCTTCTGCAGGTGCAGGCATTCTTTGGCAATCGCGCGAAAGTATGCATTACTGCGCTTTTCGATATGTTCGGTCAAAACGCCGGTGCCGAACTTCAGCACCACGTGCGTAATCTTCTTTAATTTATCATCGCGGGTCATCTTAGATGCTGAGTGCCTGTTCTTTTACAAAATCCCGCGCCGCTTTGTCATACGCCATCAGGCCTTCAATACTTCTGTAATCCCATGCTGCGTATTTCTGCTCTAAAGCGCGCCCGATCAAATCAGCGATTTCACCAAAGCGGATTTCATCTGCGAGAAATGCTGCCACCGCGGCTTCGTTAGCGGCGTTATAGACAGCGGGAAAATATTTACCCATATTGCCGGCGCGGCGCCCGAGGGCATACGAGCGGAATTTCTGTTCGTCGACGGGAAAAAATTCGAGCGCGGGATAACCCGAAAGACTGCGTCCCGGAACGCTGACTTTCGGCGGTTGTGGATAATACATCGCATAGGCAATTGGGTAGCGCATGTCGGGATGGCTGACGTGTTGCGTGACAGTACCGTCGCTGAATTCAACCGCAGCGTGTACAAAACTTTGCGGATGAATCACGGCCTGAATGTTTTCATAGGGCAGGTTAAAAAGATGGTGCGCTTCGATGATCTCGAGCGCCTTGTTGGTCAGCCCAGCCGAGTCGACAGTGATCTTTTGCCCCATGACCCAGGTCGGATGTTTCAATACGAGACTCTTGGGCGCGTTGTAGAAATTGTCGCCGTGCACATGCAAGAGCGGCCCGCCGCTGGCTGTGAGAAAAACTTTTGCCACCTGATGATCTGCCGCGCCCTGTAGAAGCCGGAACAAACTTGAGTGTTCTGAATCAACGGGCAGCAATTTCGCTTTACCGGACTTTACCGCTGACATGACGACATCGCCTGCAATGACCAGACTTTCTTTATTTGCTAAGAGTATGGTGTCGCCGCGCCGTGCCGCCTCAAGGGTTGTTGTTACACCCGCGGCACCGACGATTGCTTGCAGAATAAAGTCATGTGGCTCATCGAGCAGGCGGCGTGTTTTTTCTGCGGCGTCGTCTGAGGCCGTGGAGTGTGCATGTTTTACGGAAAACTCTTTTTGGATCAGCCGGGCCTTTGCTTCGTTGTTATGATAGGTGAAGCCAGTAAGTTCAAAATCATCGGGGTGTTGTCGCAAGATGTCGAGCGTTGAGTCACCGATCGAGCCGGTTGCGCCGAAAAGAATGAACTTGCGTTTCATGCTATTTGACCAATTTGCCCAAGATATTTTTCGCCGCCATCTTTCCCGGGTGCGTCACCCAGAATTATGGCGGCGAAAAAATCTTTCATCGTTAAAGGTGCCTTATTTCTTGTACGACATAAAAATAATAATACGCCGCCGGTATGGTAATCAGCATCGCATCGAGCAAATCGAGCACCCCGCCGTGCCCCGGAATCATTTGGCCCGAATCTTTGATGCCGGCATCGCGTTTGAGCATGGATTCAGAAAGGTCGCCGAGAATCGAGGCGAGGTAAATAATGAGTGAGAACAGTGCGATTTCGAAGTAGCTGTAGTGCGGGACGGTAAAATAGGTTTTTGCGACGAAATAAAATAGCACGGTAAGACCCATCTGCATGAAACCGCCGAGAATATAACCCTCATAGGTTTTGTTGGGGCTGACCGCAAAACCAACCTTGTGTTTGCCGAACGCGCGCCCCATAAAATAGCCGCCGGTATCGGCCATTGCGGTTGCCCAAGTGACGATCCACACATAGAACAGGCCATTGTCGAGGCTGTAGAGCAGAAACAGATGGGAAAACGTGAACGGTATGTAGATTACCGACATCACGTAGACCGCAAGAATAAACAGCGAATGTTCGACTTTGTTCTTGAGCAGCTGTATTTTCAACAGGGCAAACAGGAAAACAAATATTAATCCGCCGAGCAGCGCATAGTTAAACTTAACTAAGTTCAAAACCTTCTTAAAACCTTCGGAATAGAGCGGCTGGCCGGGCACATAAACTTTTGCCTGCCAGGCGAGGTAAACGAAGGTCAGAAACGCGATCGTGCTGATAATGCCCAGTGTCGGTGGTATGCGGTGTTGTATCTTGGCACCGGCCAACTGGTAGAATTCAATGACACCTAAAACGGCAAAAGTCACCGTAAAAGCAAACAGCGGGAACATATACATTCCCTGGTACGTGATGCCGAAAATGAACGCGCCGGCAATAATGAGGCCGCTGATGACGCGTTTTGGAGTTTCGCCCATATGCGAGGGCCGGTATTTCATTGAGGCTGTCAACGATAGCAGATTGGGCCGCGCGGTAGGGTATTGGCCTCAGCCTATGCGAAACACCGGTACACGGCGCGAAAAAGACGGGTGTTCGAAACTGTCGGATTTCATCGTGACTCCCGATGCCCGCACCAGTTCGGAAACCCCTTGAAACTCGGCAATCGCCTGCGTGCAGACTATCTGCTGCCCTTGGCAATCGCCCTGTAGTTTAGCCGCGAGATTCACGGTCTTACCAAAGTAGTCGATTCCGGTATTAAAATTCACCGCGAGGCATGGCCCGCTATGTATGGTTATGCGTATGCGATGCGACGTAGCGCCGAAATGCGCGATCAGTCTGAGCCCCGCGCGCATGGCACTTGCCGGGTCGGCGAATACGAGCATGGCACCGTCACCGATGGTTTTGACGACGGCGCCACCCGCGCGGCGCGCCTCATCATAGATGGCACGAAAATAGTTACGCAGCGTGCCGAACGCCTGTGCATCACCGGCCTCTTCGTAGAAGCGTGTCGACCCGACGAGGTCGGTGAACATAATGGTCTGCTCGCCGACGTCGAGTTTAAGCTGTGTCCCCAGATGTTCTTCACTGAACAGATCGCGAAAATCTTGCAGGCGAAAAATCTCGCCTGGCGTGAGAATATCTTCAGCCCAAGGCAAATCTTCACAGATGAGTTGTACCGGTGCCGTGGCGGAGTTCTTAATCAAAAGTGCCTGGCCGCCGCCGGGTAAATCGGCTTTGCTCCACACCGCTTTACCGGCCGTGTCGAGTGGCCGGTGTTCGATCGCGGTCTGATACCTGATGCGCCGGGTTGGATCATGCGTCGCTACCGACACCGGAATCAGTGTTTCCCCGGGCGGGGCGATTTGCTGTACAATGACGTGACGCTTCTTTGCCGGTTCTGCTGCGCAGTACATGACGCGCGGTAAATCGGCGATCTGGCTGTTGAGTCGAAAATTCACTTCGACGGAGTGAAGATCACCGATGGTAAAATCGATGTCGCATACGGTACAATGGCTCGCTTCGGGTATGCTGCCCAGCGATGCCACGCTATCGCGTTCGCCGCGGCAATGCGGGCAGATAGTGTTCCATGTCAGCGTCAGTATTCCCGCACGTGTTGCATGCAATAGCAGGCGCAACACCGCATCGGCCGGTTCGTTCCATTCGCGCGCCAGCGCCAGAGGTCTGATTTTTGCTAGAGCTTCAATTTCGGCGCCGGTAATCAGTTGCCTCAGGCGATTGCGCAAATTCGCATGGATGTTTTCCGGTAGGCGGGCGATCAGTCGATCGAGCAATTGCTGTCTCTCGTCGCTCAGCTGAATGCGGTTGAGATCAAAAATAGTCTCGGCAGATTTCTGCAAGGCCGCTGCCTCGACGATGCGGTCGAATGCCGCGCGGTATTTTTCTTCGAATGGCTTGAGAAATGCAGGTACAAGCTTGCGCGATAGTGGGTGCGCAGAAATATTGCCAATGTATACGGTTATCGCGCAATGATTGGCAAGAGCTTCGAGATGGAATATCGTTTTGTTGTACGTAATGAATCCGCGTGAATATTTTCGCATGCGGTGAACGTAAAACGGTCGCGACCATTCGAAAGGATATTCGACCCATTCTTCGCGCGTTTTGCCCTCGCCGCGTGAACCGAACAGCAGGCCGTTTTCTTCTGAATAAGTGATACCGTCGTAACCGACAGCCTTGTTGAACCGCGAGCTGTCGATGAGGTAAGGCCAAAGATCTTCACGCGTAATAGGCAATTCGTAACGCCAAGCAAAATCATAAAGGTCACCGGTATCGAGCTGGTCTTTTCGCCAGGGGAAAAGCGTCAAACAGGCTTCGGCAGGGCTCGTTGCGGGGTCGGTCACGCGTTGTTGTAGAGCGGGCGCGGCGATTGTAAAGGAGTTTGCAGGCCGCCATGGTCGAATAATAACGTCCCCAGACGTCTCATAGAGAGATTAACATGAAGCGACCGGCATACATCATCAGCTTGGCCATCGCCTCCGGGGTGCTGCTCCGTTGTGGTTCTCTTGTCAACGAAGTCGACCGCATACGGGCGCAGTACAATGAGCAGAATGGCCCGTTGGTCGTTGCCACCGACCCGGCCGACAGTTCGATCGGGCCGTACAACCAGACCTATATCGAGGTGACGTTTTCTTCACCGCTCGATGCGCAGACGATCACGGCGCAGGCCAATTTTGGCGCGTGCAGCGGTTCATTTCAGGTCAGCTACGACGGTTTCACCAACTGCCTCGGCGGCAGCATCGACGCTTCAGTAAACCCGCGTATTCGTTTTAACCCGGTAATATTTCCGAAAGGGCTTGGCTTGCAGATTCGCACGAGCTCCGCCATCATTGGCAGCAATGAAGCACCGGCGAAACCTTACACTTCACCCGTCGGCTTCAAATTAGGCGCACCCTGCGGTGCGCAGAATTGTTTCTTCAGTTATTCGACGCCGCTGATAACCAATGCGGGGAGCGCTTCAGGTGTTTTTCTTGTACGTGCCGGACCGCATGCTGGCAAATATTTGGTCTACACATGGGGACAAACATCCACGACTTTGATCGACCCCGTTGCCGTCACGTCTCAGGCGGGGCCGAGTTTTGCCGGTTCGTGTGACGGTGCACCGGATCATACACCGAATCAGGCAACGTTTGACTTTCTCAATTTTGCCGGTACTAAACAGATCATTCTCAGAGGTGCCGGTGGAACGAATGCGTGCGTGTACGATCATGCAGCGAATACATTTTCCAAAATTGTCATGGGCTCATTGAGTGGGTTGGGCGGCCATGCATTCGTACCACAGACAGGCACCGAAGCAGACCACACTCTACTGGTGAGCGCGCACAACAACATGTGGACGCATAAGTACAGCAAGACTGATGTCACATCCGGTACGGCATACACCACCGGTGTCGGCGTAAACCTCGGCGCTCACTCCATTCGTGTGAATACTTTGACGTATGCGAATAGTTTTCTGCTGTTCACGAATGCGGCAAACGTTCAGGTGTTTTCCGAATCGGCACCGGGATGGAGTCCTGGGTATACGATTCCGATCGATGGCACGAACGGCGTTGGTGCAGGAGCATCGTCGTTCGAGGTCACATCCGGCGTCCGCCAGAATCAGGTAATTACCGTGCGGGGAAACAACCGGGCTTCTTTATATGCTTATGATGTCAGCGCAGGCACGGTACCGACACAACCTGCAAACCTCGCGGCTAACGTGAACGACGGTGGTCGCCTGCTCAGACAGACGGGCACCGCAACCGAAACTGCACCTGTCGTGTTGCACGGTTCCGGTTCGGCACATGCGACGAGCATATATAACAGCGGCACCGGCGAGTTTGAGGTCGGGCCGGTCACCACGGGGGCTATACTCGCTGGGTCGACCCACGTTTTTATTCCCGGTATTCAAGGCGGTGGGGCGTTCTTTATTGTGAACGGCAATGCTACGCCATCGACATCGGTATACTTTCCCGCGACCAAATCATTCAGTGGCACCCGTATGCCTCTGAGCGTACCGAATGCGGGGGCGCATGCTTTTCGCATCAGCGGGGGCGAACACGATGGCAAGACGATGATTGTCGCGGCCGGGGCCACGCGACACACCGCCATCTATGATCCGCTGCGCCATACCATGACCGCGGGTAAAGATCTCGTGAATTCGGCAACGGCGACATCACTCAGCGTGCCGCTGACACAGGGGTCGTACGCGGGTAACGTGCTAACCTTTCTCGGCGGTGGCAGCTTCGTTTTCAACGTCTATAACGCGGCAACCGATCAGTATTTATCATCGGGTGCAGCCGGATTACCCACGAGCGGAGCGGTGGCGGCTATAAATACGGGTGCCACCGCCTTTACCATATCGGGAAGTTTGCAGATATTAATTGTGCGGGGTAATGGAACCGGGACACATATTTTCGATCAGTCGGGCGGGGGCATTTCGGCGGGCCCCGTGACGAGTTGTACGGTAAATTCTACTCCGGCGAATGTGCAATTCCGCACAACAGCCGGTGTCGTGAAGCAGGCTGTCTTTTGCCAGACCAACCAAGTCACCATATTCGACCACACAGGACTAAGTTTTTCGTCAACCACGCTCAGCGGTCCAGGGGGGGCCGGTCTGCAGATGTACACCATACCCTCGGGCACTGAAGCGGGTAATGTACTCGTTATCCATGGGGGTGGTACTGCCACTACATCGATCATCAACCGTGATACACTTATGGCTTCTCCCGGGCCTTCTGTCGCTGGAGTCGCCGCCTGCGGTAACACCGTCGTTGTAGACGCCGGCGCGCAGCTGTTGCCGATACCCTACGGCCAGAATGCCGGTAAAGCGGCTCTGATCGTCGGTGGTTCACCCGGTGGCAGCCCCGTCTACTGCCTCTACGACCCGGCGACGAATTCGTTTGGTTCGGCATCAGTCGTGAATGCAAACGGTTCGCCGGGTTTTGCCATTTCGAACGGTTCGGTGGCATTTCGTACCTATGGCGGACTTTATCCGACGGCATTTGTCGTGCTGTCGGGTGCAAACAAAAATGTGTGGAGCACCTATGTGCCTTAGGCGTTTACCGGCGTTTCCGGCCGGATTTTCCTGTAAGCTTCCGCGCAAGGGCCTGACGACTTTCTGAAACATAAAGTTTGGTTACTCGTTATACTTTCGGCAATCTTGTTGCGCTTGGCGCTGCTCGCGTTGCCCCCGTTCTCGACTGATACGCAGCGCTTTTTCGCCGACGGGCTGAATGTCGCGCAGGGAAAAAACCCGTACACAGCGCCGTCGCCGGTCAAAATTGAATACAGTCATCTGCGCTCGTTTTATCCTCCGCTGCAGCAGATTTTTTTTGGTGCCGCGGTCAGTGTTTTTCCCTCGCCATTCGTATTTCGTCTGTGCGCCGGTTTCGCCGAGCTTGTATTCCTTTTCTGGTTTTTGCGGCGCCAGTTTTCTCGCGCGCACCGGCTGACAGCTACGAACCAATGGCTCGCCGTATTTCTCTTGTTTAATCCCGTCAGTTTGCACGAAATCTGGCGCGAAGGGCACCTCGATCATATTGCCGCATTTCTTCTCTATATGGCCATCGTCAATGCCCGAGCTGCGTTTGCTTACCGGCGTTCGGCGCTGCGCAGGTATCTTTATGCACTCGGTGCTATTGCTTTTAAGTTTTACGGCATTCTCGCGGTTGCATTTTATCAACAACGGCGCAGCGCTCTACGCTGGAAGAGGCTGCTCGACAGGGGCTTTTCGGTTTTCGGCATTTTGTGCGGATTGTTTTTTCTGCTGCAGTTCGTTCCCGCGCTTTACATCACGCCGTTCGCCGAACAGGGGGTATTGGTCTATGCGCAATATTGGCATCATGGCAATGGTTTAGTTCTTTTATTTGAAAAATTCGGTTTTGCTGCGCCCCACGGCGTCTACCTTGTGCAACGTGGCATTCTTGTCGCAGGTGCAATCGCTTTATCCTTATATTTATTAAAAAAGGTGCGGTATTACGATGCGCTGTATTTTTCGCTTGGTTCGCTGGTGGTTTTTTTTCCCGTACAACATCCGTGGTATTATTTCATTCTTTTTCCTGTCATACTGCTCTCGCCCCGATGGCGCTGGGGTATGGTGACGGTCTGTCTGCTGTCACCGCTGTCTTATCTGGGTTATTTCCCCGAATACAAAGCCATCGGCTTTGTCGTGACGACCACGGCATGGGGCATATTCTGTTTTACCCGCCGTTTTGCTTATCGGTAAGGGTGGTATAATGCGCGGCGCCTTGTTCTTCATCTTTTCTTTCTTGTTTACCGTCGCCAATCTTCATGCTGAAGATTTTCGTTATTTTTTCTACCGGGCAACAAAAGGAGATAATACAATTTACCTTCTTGGCTCAATGCATATGGGCCGGCCAAGCGATCCCGATTATCCGGCGAAAGTCTACGCAGCGCTCAGGGAGAGCCGGTTGTTTATTCTTGAAGGCGAGGTGCGCAAAGAGAAAATCCGCCCACCTGACATGAGCTTCACGTATCTGCCCGCGGGTACGACGATCACGAGCCTGCTCAACAAAAAAGAGAAAAAACAGCTACAAGATGTCTGTGCCAAACTCGGCATCAGAATGGAAAATTTCGAGCGCTTCGAACCTTGGTTCATCGAGTTCATGTTCGGCTACCGCATGGCGTTCAATCAGGGGTTTGTGCTTGAATACGGTACCGAACACCGCCTCTTAAGGTTTATTGACCGTCAGCTACCGGCAGAAAATCGGCCCCGTGTGTTTGCTCTCGAGGCCTCGGACGAAGTGCTGCGCACGATGCACCGCGTGCCCATGAATCATCAGCTGAACCGCTTCAGAACGTTTCTCGCCTATTCAGAAAAAATGGGTGAAAGCAATGCGATCGAAATGCAGGATTTCTGGCGGCGTGGCGATGATGAAAAAGTGTTGAAAATTTTTCACTATTACTATGACGAAAACAGCAGCGATGAAAACCTGTTCACGCGCGTGTTGCTCTATGATCGCAACGCACGTATGGCAAGCCGCCTTGATCTGATCTCGCGTTACAAGGGGCCGCACTTCGTTGTCACAGGGGCATTGCACCTGATCGGTGATCGCAGCATTCTTTCTTATCTCGCCAAAGCAGGCTTTAAAATCGAGCGGTTATGAAAAAATGGGGATGCAATAAGTGCGACGGCCTCGGCTACCGCACGCAGCCGCAGATGACGCGCCGCCGCGCGACGCATGTACTCGAAATCTGCGACTGCGTCTCTATTCTGTGCCGCAGTTGCCCTGGTGACGGTGTAGCACCGTATCTTTATCTCGATACGACGGCTGGTGTCATCAGGCCCTGCGAATGCAAAACACCGCGCGACAGGCTTGCGCGTGTGCACGAACTTTTCCGGAATTCGAACATACCCTTGAAATACCGTTATCAGCGTCTGAATGATTTTAACCTGCAGCCTCAATATCCGAATCCGACGAAATCGCCGGAGCTCGAAACGGCCAAACGCTATGCGCAGCTGGCGCTTACCGCAGCGTTTGACCGGGCGCGCGTATTTATCGAGGCGCAGAAACGGTTGATCAGCGCCCCGCACACGGTCAATGCGTCAGACCTCAGGGGATTGTTTTTTATCGGCCCGCCGGGGACAGGCAAATCATTGTTGGCCGCGATGATTCTCAACGAACTCATTTTAACGGCCGAGCTGCATTGCCGTTACGTTAAAATTTCGCGCGACTTTTTTCAGCAGCTGCGCTCGACGTTCAGTAATGATTCGGGTACCTATGGCAGAACCGAATCGGTGTTTAACGACATCGCGAGGCAAGATATTCTTGTAATCGACGATTTCGGAATACAGTCCGATTCAGAATGGGAACAACGCATGCTCTACGATCTGATCGATGCGCGCTATGAAAGTGATCTGCCGACGATAGTCACGTCAAACATCGATCTCGATTCGGTCAAAAATCTGTTCAAAGGCCGCATCTATTCGCGTTTTACCGAAATGCTGCACACCGTCGAATTTTTTCAAGTGCGCGATTACCGCGAAGATATTCAGAAAAACTTGTAGCTTGCTTCGTAAATTACTTCCACTCTAATCGGTAGTGATGACCATTATCTACCGATTCAAAGCGGAATTCCGTGTTGTCGGCAGCGGTTTCCCGCACGGATGGAGTAACAAGTATCTCATAGGCTTCGGCGGTATCTTCCCCGAGTTTGCTCGCGGTGTTTACTTCATGGCCAAAGACATCGATGTCGCCGATTCTGAGTACCTTGCCGTAGCCAATACCGACACAGAGTAGAACCTTTTCTTCATCGGTCTTGTCTTCATTATAGATCAATAATGCACGTTGCATGGCAACGGCGCTCTGCATCGCCTTCGTGACGTTGCGGAAAATGACGAGGAGGCTGTCGCCCTCTGCTTTGAGCAAGATGCCGTCGTGGTCTTCGATAATCGGTATCAGCAATCGCTCGGATTCGAAGATCGTCTGCAGAAAGTGGATGATGCCGAATTTGGCGACATTGCGTGAAAAGCCCGACAGGTCGGTGAACATGATTGCCCATGATTCGCCAAACAGGTCCCAGATGCGGTTATCTATCTTTTCTTTATTTGCCCCGGGTTTAAGTCGTTCTTCGATCAGCCTCTCCAATCGGTCTTCGCTCGCGCTTGCGCCTATCATGCCACGGTATGCCATGGCGCAGTTTTACCGAACCAATGAGGTCCGCAAGCAAATTCTATCGATTGGTCTGCATCCTGAGCGTAAGCATCAGGATGCAGACATACACATCAAGCCGATTTGCGCGTTGATAATCCTAATGGCAAATACAACGGACAGAAACCGACGAGGCTCGTGAGCAGAAATACGATTGCCAGAACCCCGAGAATAATTGCCGCCGTGCCGGTTATCTGGTTAGTGAAATAAAGCACTGCCACAACCCCCGCAACTAATGCCCGGATAATGCGGTCGACTGTTCCCATATTGAGTTTCATAAAGATCTCCTTTTCGTAATTTATTAGCCAAACGCCTGTACGAACAATACCACCGCCGTGATAATGCCGACGCACAGCAGGCAGACAACAAGCAGTTTCAGTACCTTGACCCGTGTCCCCATGCTAAAAGAATAACATGAATCGAGTGATTTGTCTGTGACAAAGTCACACAGGAGTAATGATTATTATCTGGATTTTTTTAGCAAGGCAGGATCAATCACTGTCAGCGTCCCGCGGGAAATGCGTATCGCCCCGTCATCTTCGAGCGCGCGCAAAACCCGCGTGACGACTTCTCGGGCAGTGCCCAGTTCGTTGGCGATGTCCTGGTGCGTCAGGTGCAGATCACTGTTCGCCTGATCGCCCCCGTGCGCGAGTAGAAAATGTGCGACGCGTTCGTCCATGCGGGTAAAGGCAATATCTGACAAGGCGGAAATAACCGAAATTAGACGCTGGGCACCCATTTCGAATACATACTTCTGCCAGAAGGGATATTTTTCCCGCCAGCGCTGCATTGATCGGGCTTCGACCATCAGCGCCTCGGTGTATTCTTCGGCGCGCGCGGCAGCCGGAAAAGTCTGGTCGAGAAAAATGCAGTGCATGGTCAGAAAGCAGGTTTCACCGCGGTTGATGTGATAGAGCGTAATTTCGCGGCCCGAGCCGTGTGTGCGGTAAACGCGCAGGTCACCGGCGATGACAATCGGCAGGTAGTTGCAGCGGTCTTCTTCGTGCAGAATCTGCTGCCCTTTGCTGAAAGACATTTTTACCGCGTGGGTACGCAATTCGGATAGAAACTCAGCCGGGGCGGTGGCGCAGAATGGCAAGAACCGGAATATTTCGGCGGCAACCTGATCGTCGAGCACGAATCAGCCTGAAACGCTTTACGGCCTGACGCGTCGATGAATATCGACGCGTTATGGCAACAGATACAGGTCTTTTGGACTTTAATATATCTCCCGAACTGCAGGAAATGGGCGATCTGCTCCATGAAATCTGCCAGAAAGAAGTGGTGCCGCGCCGCGCAGAAATGGACGAGCACGAAAAGTACCCCTTTGAAGTCTTCGCCAAATTCAAAGAAGCCGGCTTACCGGCGGTAATGTATCCCGAAGAATACGGCGGGGCCGGGCTTGGCCTGTTTGCCTCGATCATGTTTGCCGAAATTGTTTCTGAATATTGCCTCGGTGTGAATACCGCCATTTCGGCTACCAAGCTTGGTGCGTTGCCCATCGAACACGGCGGTACTGAAGAACAGAAACAGAAATACCTCAGCGCATTTGCGAGCGGTGAAAAGATCGGCGCATTTGGCCTCACTGAACCCAATGCCGGTTCTGACGTGCCGAACCTGTCGACGACGGCGGTGAAAAAAGGTGACCGCTATATTCTCAACGGCACCAAGCAGTGGATTTCAAATTCAGGTGTGGCGGATGTCTACACGATTTTTGCGCTGACCGATAAGAGCAAAGGCCCGCGTGGTATGTCATGCTTCATCGTCGAAAAAGATATGAAGGGCCTCTCTTATGGCAAACTCGAACAGAAAATGGGCATTCGCTGTTCGCATACACGCCAAGTGATTATGGAAGACGTTGAAGTGCCAGAAGAAAACCTCGTCGGTCTCAAACCTAACCGCGGTTTTATCCATGCATTCCAGACTCTGAGTTCTTCGCGGCCGGCGGTTGCCGCTTCTGCGGTAGGCCTCGCAATCGGTGCCTACAAAGAAGCTGTCAAATATGCACGCCAACGCGAGCAGTTTGGAAAAAACATCATCAATTTTCAAGCAGTGCAGCACATGCTTGCTGATATGGCAACCCGCATCGAGCAAGCACGCCTCATTACCTACCGCGCGGCAAAGTATGCGATGGCGGGCCACCCTGAAGCGGCAAAATATTCGGCGATGGCAAAATATGCTGCTTCAGAAACTGCGGTGGCCGTTGCCAACGATGCGCTACAGCTGCACGGCGGTTACGGTTTTACCAAAGATTACCCGATCGAGAAGATGTACCGCGACGCCAAGATTCTGACAATCTACGAAGGTACGAGCCAGATTCAGAAGAACGAAATCGGCGCCTATATCATCAAAGAATCTTCAACCCTGAAATGACGAGTTTGCTTCACTGCGCCAAAGCGCAGTGAAGCAAATCACAATTCTATATTCTGCACTGGCGCCGATTGGCGAAGCGTCTTCAGAAAATCCTGCATGCCGATAAGGTCGGTCGTGGTGAAAAATACTTGCCCGACATTGCCCGCCCCTCAAAAATCGATAAAGCTCGCGCGCCGCTTCAGATCGAGTTCATTGAGAATGTCGTCGATCAGCAGCACGGGCGTCGCGTTGAGTTTTGCGCGCATATAACTGAATTGTGCCATCTTGAGCGCGAGCGCAGCGGTGCGTTTTTGCCCCTGCGACCCGACTGTTCGAATTTCTTGGGGCACGGATGGGATGCGGTTTCCGGAGGAAACCGCGCCGTCGGCCGAGCCACGGATGGCGGAAGGCTGACCCGATTCTGTTTCGCCACCCTGAGTGAAAAAAATGCGGTCGCGGTGTATGCCCCCGGTTGTCTGTCTGAGCCGTAAGTCGGTTGCCCGGTGCTCTTTCAGCATGGCAAGATAGTCATCGCGGGTTTTCACTGCACTGGTATCGCCTTTATATTGAATGAGCCAGGTGTCGCTGCCTGAAGATATTTTTGCCACATTTTCTGAGAAGGGTGTGGCAAACTCCGGAATAAACTGCCGGCGCTTTTCCAGTATCTCGACACCTGCCTGTGCGAGTTCGCGGTCGACCGCCGTCAGCACGCCTTCGTCGGGCCGTGATTTGAGCGCCTGACTGCGCAGCTTCAGCGCACGCTGGTAATGCTGCAGCGCTGCAAAGTAAGCGGGGTAAAGCATCGAAAGCAAGAGATCGAGAAAACGACGACGCTCGGCATGATCGCCCGCGATGATGCGCATGTCGTCGGGTGAGAGCACAACACTCGGTACACGGCCGATAATATTGGCGGCCTTTTCATTCTGCCGGCCGTCGAATGCATATTTTTTCGCCAGCGCAGAAGACAAGTCACCGGGATTTCTGCCATAGCTGATCGCAATGCGGTGCGCGTCGGTTGTGAGAAAATCGGCTTCGACGCGAAAAAAACTCGCACCGGATTTTATCATATCCCGGTCGAGTGCAGAGCGGAATGACTTGAGAAATGAGATCAGACCGATCGCTTCGAGGATCGTTGTTTTTCCGGCGCCGTTGTTGCCGGTGATGAATATAAGGCCGTCAGAAAATTCGTATTCAGCTTTTTCCGCGTTACGAAAATTGTGGAGCTTGAGCGCCTTGACGCGAGCGAGGGACATCCCCCTTAGATCTTCATCGGCATCACGAGCGCGATAAAATCAGGATCGTCGATGTCTTGCACGACAAGGGGTTTGTTTGCATCGTTCATGCCGATGCGCACGCGCGGGCAAGTCAGTGCTTTGAGGATGTCTATCAGGTAAGTAATATTAAACCCGATTTCGAGGCGTTCACCGCTGTAATCAGCGTCGATGGCGACTTCGGCGCGGCTGCCCTGGCCTGAAGATTGCCCGGTAATATGCATTTTTTTACCTTCGAGCACGACGCGGCACTGGTGCGAGGGTGGTTCGGTGACGGGGCGAATTTGTTGCAACGCTTCGATCAGCTTGTCGCGGCTGAGATCGAGTTGTACCGCAATGTCTTGCGGTAGCACGCGTTTGTAGTCAGGAAATTTGCCTTCGAGCAGACGGCTCGACAATTGCGCATCACCGACACGCACAAACAGGTCGCGTTGCTCGACACCGATCAACACTTCATCGGCGACGTCGATGAGCTTCTGCATTTCGCGTATTGCTTTGGCGTGCACGACGACATCGGCCCCTTGCGGCAGGTTAACCGGTGCCGAAAGTTTGCGCGTGATCGCGGCGAGACGGCGGCCATCGGTGCCGACAAGAGTCAGGCGGTCGCCGTTACCTTGAAAACAAACACCATTGTAGATGTAACGGTTGTCTTCTTGCGAGATGGCGTACTGTGTTTTACGGATCATCTCTTCGAGTATTGCAGACGAGATAGCGAATAGCTTATTATCGCTCAGGCGGTTCAGTGTCGGAAAATGTTTTGCCGAGTTGCCGGGCATGACGTATGCCGCGGAGGCTTCGCTGGTGCCACGCAGATTGACACGAAATGCCGCCGCGCCTTCGTCGGGGTTTTCTTCAGATTCGACTTCGACGATCAGGTCTTTGGAAACGAGAGAACCGACGTATTCTTGAAATTGTTTTGCGGGAATAATAAACTCGCCCGGCTTGCTGCTTTCAACGGGCACCGTAATGCGCGCTGTGGTTTCCATATCAGAGGCTGTTATCGAGACCTGCTTGGCTTCAACGGCAATGAGCAGGTTAGAAAGCATCGTGCCCATGTCGCGGTGCGGTATAATTGCGTCGATGCGGCGCACCGCCTTGTCAATGGAGTCTTTGTGCGTCTGGAATTTCATAGCGCGGGTATGCACATTGAGAAAGCATTGATAAGACATAAAGCAAAAAAGACGTCGTCCTGCACTCAGGCTGCACCCCGAAACCATGAAAACTGCAATGACAATCGAGTACGACGGGGCGGCGTATTACGGCTTCCAGTTACAGAAACAACAGAACTCGGTACAGGCCGAGCTGGAGAAAGCCCTCGCCATCGCCCTCAGGCAAAAGGTGCGGGTCTATTGCGCCGGGCGCACCGACACCGGAGTCAACGCACTGGGACAGGTTGTGCATTTTGCCGCAGAATACCGGCAGACGATCGACGAGCTGATTTATTCACTGAACAGTCTTCTACCGCGTGACATTGCGATTCGCTATGCAGCGCACGTGCCGGAAAACTTTCATGCGCGTTTTTCGTGTTTGGCGCGCGAATATGTTTACGTTATCTGTAATGCGCCTTACCGGCCCGGCACCCTGTGGTTTAAATCTCTCTGGCTGCGCGGTAAGCTCGACTGGGCTCCGGTGCGGCATGCGGCAGAACACCTGATTGGCGAAAAGGATTTCGCTAGTTTTACGAAGGCCGCATTAGTCAAAAGCGGCGAACGTACGTTCCGGCGTATCGATGCGGTAGAAATTATTGAATCCACCCCTTACATATTTATCTATATTCGCGGTTCGGGTTTTCTGCACAACATGATTCGTATTTTGACCGGCACGCTTATCGATGTGGCGCGTGGTAAAATCGCCCCCGAAAGTCTAAGAGAAATCGTCGGCAGCGCCGACCGTCTCGCTGCGGGGGTGACACAAAAGCCTGATGCCTTGTATTTTCTGCACGCCGAATATGCGGATTATCCCCAGCAAGAGGCGATGCACTGGTTGCGCAGGTTGTTACTCGGCGAAACAAAAGTCTGAACCTATTTGGTTTTCATATGCGTCACCCCGTCCCAGTTGGCGGCCGGCGGCTTCTTGATGTAATCGCGGCAGCGTTCGATGAACATTTCACCCAGTGGACTATCGGGATCTTTTTTTCTGAGTTCGGTATAATGCTTCAGGGCGGTTTTGAAATCTTTTTTCAGATATGCGGTGAAAGCGCGTTCGGTGAGTGACTTGAGAGATAATATGGCCGCACTCGGTGCGAGATCACCGTCGTTCTCACTGCCGGCAAGCAGCTGGTAAATACGCACACCGCGCGTTTTGCCTTTTACGGCGACGACATCGATCGGACGAAAACAGAACCGGTCTTTGACAGCCGCATACGTGTTTTCGCCGATGATGATATCAGTGCCATAATATTTATTTATAGCTTCGAGGCGCGAGGCGAGATTCACCGCATCGCCGAGTACGGTATAGTTCATGCGGTCGCTCGAACCCATGTTGCCGACGCTGACGTCTCCCGAGCTGATGCCAAAACGTGTGTTGAGTGCCGGCTTGCCTTCGGTTGCCCAGCGCGCATTGAGTTCGCGGAGTTTTGCCAGACAACGCAGCGCTGTCAGACAACTGTGGGCTTCTTGTTCTTCAACCGGGTTCGGAGCACCCCAGAAGCACATAATCGCATCGCCGATATATTTATCGACCGTGCCTTGCTCAGCAAGAATGATCGTCGTCAGGTTGTCGAGGTATTCTGAAATATGCTGCAGCAGGCTTTCGGTCGTCATACTCTCCGAAATTGTGGTAAAATTGGCAATGTCGGTGAACATCATGGTCAGGCGTCGCTTTTCGCCGCCCAGTTCGGCGCCTTTACCTGACGCGATCAGCTGTTTGACGAGAGTGAACGGTACAAATTTGCTGAACGCTTTTAATCCATGTTTCATCGATGCGAGCGCATCGGATATGAGAGAGATTTCGTAGAAAAAAGATTTGTGAGTCACCGCTTCGTCGATGTCGAGATGTTGAATGCGGTTCATGTCCTGTGCGATCAGTTTCAGCGGTTTCAGAATACGGTGTGCGAGAAAGATAATTAACCCTATCGATAACAATAAGATGCCCGCCGACATCAATATCACTTCGAAGATGGTCTTGCGCAGGCCGCCGATGAAGTCGTTGACCGGAACCAGAACCCCGATCATCCATTCTTTGCCATAACTCTCGGGAAACTCGCGAAAGCTCGCGAGATACTCTTGATCATTGGCGCTGAAGCGTACATTATAGGTGTAACCGATCGAGTCGAGTATGTCGGGTATGAGTTCTTTCACCTCTTTGGTGACGGGTTTCTTGAGCAGAATGGTTTTTTCTGCCTCATTGATCGCGTAGGCTTTGTCGAATGCCTCGCGGCCGTCTTCGTCAAGGCGTTTGATCGCCCGCATATAATCTTGAAAGTTCAGTCGTTTCGGTATGTTCTTTTCATCATCGAGGTTGGTGCGTTCTTTGTATTTGGCAAATGCGGCGGCGAGCGCCGGATTACCCACCTCGGTAACTTTCTGGAACTCACATTTGGCACGCCCGTCTTCGCCGGGGGGAGCACACTTGGTAATCTTATTGCGTTCTGGATATGCGATCAACTGTCCGTCGCCATCGACCAGAAACCCAATGCCGTTCTGGCCAATATGCAAGCGTGACGAAATACCTTCTTTCAAAGACAGGGCGATACTGGTCGATACCACGAGGCGGGTATCACCTGCGTCGTTGGTAATCGCCTGCACATTTGCTGTCCCAAATTCGCCGTTTGAGTAGATGCGCATGTCGGTCCACGTATTTTCTTTGTGTTCGTCTGCGTCTTTATACCATTGTTTGGTGCGCGCGTCATATTTGATTTTACCCGCCGGGACATTTTCACGGTCGATGACTTTCATGTCCTTGTCCATGTAGATATAATACTCCGTCATCGGCGTGCTCTGCCGGTCGACAAAGTGTGAGCGATACACCACCTCTTTGGGCAATGGCTTTTTCTTATCGACGCTGTACTTAGGGTCGTCGAAGATTTTGCCCACCATCAGCAACGATCCGTGGCTGTCGCCGACGCTGATCGCAAAAATTTCTCGCTGCGCGCGCAACAGCCCGGCCATCAAAGGGAATAACCGCTCGCGGTTTGAATGCACCGCCTTAATATCACGGAAACTCCATGCCGCGGCCCGCACGGTGCGACGCGCCATGCCCATGAAGCGCAGAATATCGCGCGATGTTGCGCTGTTCGCCTGCTTCATCATCTGCCGCGCCGAACGCAGAGCGGCATCGGAGACGTGTATATAGGTGTAGGCAAGCGTAACGATTGATGAGACCGCGAGCAGAACGACGAGTATCGACGTGACGGCGAACTGCAGGCGCGCCTTGCCATTGGTAAAGATCTTGAATAGCAGCAGATTTTTTACGGCTGAACGCTTATGCTCTTCCACGCCTCACGAAGCGTAGTACCGTAGGGGGTGTCAAACGATAATAGTGGTGCTGTCAGGCATATGCACCGCGCATCTGCGCAGGTAACAGCGCGGCCACCATGCGTCCGATGGCGTCCATGGTTTCTTGTTTGCGTGTATCTTTGGGAAATTGCGACGCATCAAGCGCTGGAATTCCCGCTGGAGCGTCGCTGGCCGCGCCGATAAATACCGGCTCACCGATACGCATCGCACCCTCGGTAAAACCGAACATAAAACTTTCGGCGTGCAGAATTTTTTCGGGTCCTTCGACCGCTACCGGTAGAACGACGGTGCCATCGAGGTAGCTGAAAAGCGGGCCGTGAAAAGGTAACATAGTGTTGTTGCGGCTGCGCGTGCCTTCGGGGTAAAGCACCAACGCCTCACCATTTCTCTGTCGCTCTTTCGCTTCTTTGAACGAACGCAGGTTCAGGCGCATCAGTTCGCGCCTGATCGATTCGTTATCGGCCATGTCACGCGGTGAGGCGACGAGCATCGTGCGGAATGCCCGGCCGGCGACGCGCGTAAAATCTGAAGTAAAGACCAATCGGCCGGTGATGAAGAAAAATTGTTCTGCGTACTTGGTGAAATCCGCCTCGCGACCCAACAGCATTTGTGTGACGGTCGCATCAAACAGGCTCAGGTGGTTTGAGACAATCGTTACCCCCGTACCCTTGAGTGCAGGTATCACGCGCGAGAAATTTTCCTTTCCTTCAAGAGTAAAACGGCTGAGCAGAGGTACGAAAATGGCATGCATCAGCGCGTGAATATCCGTGTCGGGTTCGAGCAGCGGTGAGCCGTCGAGCAATTCGGGGTGGTGTTCGAAATCGAGAATCGCCGGCAGTTTTGTCAGATGCGAAAGGCGGATGTATTCTTTCAATAAGCTTGCCGCCTCGTGCGCGGGCATGCCCGCCGCAACGAACGATTCAACGCTGGCCATGAACTGGTCTTCCCACGGGAATTTTGCCATAGGGCAAATTGTGGAATTAAGACAGGCTGCAAAATTAAGAACGGTAGGGCGCTTTGGGACTATTTACTTAAAGATACCTAACCAATGCGCCCGGTATTCGGCAAATTTACCTGCTATGATCGCATTGCGCATATTCTTCATAAATCCGTACATGAAGTAGAGGTTGTGGTATGTGCTGAGCATGAGGCCGAGAATCTCGCTCTGCTTATGCAGATGGCGGATATAGCCCAGTGAATATTTTTTGCACACTTTGCATCCGCATTCGCCGTCGATGGCATCGTCTGAGCGAGCATGTTTCAGGTTGCGCAAATTAACTTTGCCTGTAGAGGTAAATACCTGCCCGTTGCGCGCGTTACGCGTCGGCAATACGCAGTCGTACATGTCGACGCCAAGTTCGACGCCGTTGAGAATTTCAGGAATGGTGCCGACCCCCATCACGTAACGCGGTTTGTGTTGCGGTAAATGTTCGATTGCCGCGCCGAGCGAAGGCACAAAATGTTCGAGCGGTTCACCGACCGAGAGTCCCCCGATCGCATAACCTGGCAGATCGAGATCGCTGACCGCACGTGCGCTTTCAGCGCGCAGAGCGGCGTTAACCCCGCCCTGTGATATGCCGAACAGCTTCTGATGGCGGGGGTCGCGCAGCCAGTGCTGTTTGCACTCGGCAAGCCAGCGGTGCGTGCGAACGAGGCTTTCTTTGAGGCGTTTTTCGTCAGCAGGGTAGGGCGCACAGTCATCGATCGGCATCATGATATCAGAGCCGATTGCCCGCTGTATTGCTACGGTGCGCTCGGGCGAAAATAGATGTTCGCTGCCGTCGAGGTGCGAACGGAAGATGACGCCGTGATCGGCGAGTTTAACATTTTCACTCAGTGAAAAAGCCTGATAACCACCCGAATCGGTCAGTACGGCAAACGGCCACGACATGAAGTTGTGTATGCCGCCCGCCTCGCGTATGACATCCTCACCGGGCCGCAGGTATAGATGGTAGGTGTTACCTAAAATCAGCCTGAAGCCGATTTCTTCGAGGTCTTCCTGTGTGATTGCTTTGACAGTGGCCTGCGTGCCGACAGGCATAAAAACAGGGGTATCGATCGTGATAGAAGAGGCATCGGACTCCGCGCCGGGCGTTGCCCGGCCAGCGGCCGGCCGGAGGCCGTCTTTGCGCGGTGTCGTGAAACAGGAAGTCTCGGACTCCGCGCCGGCATGGAGGCCGTCTTTGCGCGGTGCCGTGCGCCTGAAGGTGAGGCGGCCGGCGCGGGCTGATCCGTCGGTGGCTTCGATGGCAAATGGCATGGGTTAAAAAATATGCCGTCAGGTGTTCGCAGAAGTTAGTGCGGAACAGCCTCAGGACCCT
>JAEUSA010000364.1 GCA_016788945.1 Leptospiraceae bacterium | reverse complement strand
TGCGCAGTTATGGTTTTGCGGTGGCGATGGCATCGTTTGTTGTCGGTACAGCTGTCTGTTTCGCCATTTTTGCCCTGGTCGTAAAACGCTTTGGGATTTCTCTCTGGTAGCGATGCGGTAGTCTGGTCTATGCAAGAATCGAAATCACAAGCCGACCTCATTGTTTCGTATATCGATCGGCTGACCGCTTACGCGCAATCGCGCCTCGCCGATAAAGACCTCGCCGCCGATGCGGTTCAGGAAGCCGTCACCAAAGCAGTCAAAGCTTCGCCGGCGCTCAAAGATGATGGTAAACTGTTGCCGTGGTTGTATACGATTTTGCGCAATACCATTGTTGATCTGACGCGCAGGCAGGCGCGCGAAGTCGCCTCTGCCGAATTGCCCGACCTTGCCGCCGCCGAGCCTGACGAGAAAGAGACGATTTGCGGCTGTTTTAAACCTCTCATTGCCACATTGCCATC
This sequence comes from Leptospiraceae bacterium, assembly GCA_016788945.1. Taxonomy (GTDB): domain Bacteria; phylum Spirochaetota; class Leptospiria; order Turneriellales; family Turneriellaceae; genus Turneriella. Next base: position 9,733 of record JAEUSA010000364.1, on the reverse strand, counting down.
AGATTACGGTGAGGTCATTCAGGCGATTGATCTCGAAGAAAAACCGCGCGAAGCCGTAGCGGATGAATTAGGTGTAACCGTAACCAACCTCAATGTGAAACTGCACCGGGCTCGCGAAAAACTCAGGCAGGCTATTGAGAACACATGCAATCTGTGTGCAAAACACGGTTGCCTGAATTGCAGCTGCGGCAGTTAATCGAGTCGATTTTTGCCCGCGAGTAGCTGCCGGTTCAGAACTTCTTGAATGATGTCTTTTTCCGCGTTGTCGATTTTGACGATTTTTCCCCCGGCTTTACGGCCGATCAGGTTTGTAATTTCGACGTGCATGACCACGGTCTTTTTTTCGATGCCGAATCGCACTTCGATCTTGTCACCGCTATAGAAAGATTTTTTGCCGCCCAGCGCGATGCCGTTTGCGCTGATATCGAAGATTGTGCATTGCAGCCAATCTTCATCACCTTCAAAACGGTAATGGCCGTCGATTGTCACCTTAAGGCGACCCTGTTGCCGTTTCTGCTCTGATTGTGTCCGGTTTGTCGAATTGCTCATAAGGGGGGATTTCTACTGTGCGGCTGCTTGACCTAGTTATCGGCTATCAGCCGTGGCGTACTGAACAGGCGCAGAAAAACAAAGGCGCGTAAGCGTGACGTGGCGGCGCAGCCACTGAAATATACTTTTGCTAAGCCTTTTTGGCGATTCCCTCATTTATTTATGGCCTGTCGCAATGAATTCGAGAATGCGCTCGGCGGCCTGCAGTGAAGAATCAAGACGCAGTGCCTCTTCGGCGTAGGTGCGCGCGTCGCGGTCGAGTTTCAGCAGTGCGGAAAGGTGCGATAATTGCAGCAGGTTGCCGGTATGCGTCGGTCGGCGTAATCGGTAACGTTCGGCGCAGGCATGGGCTTCTTCGTAATTGCGCAGCTTCTTGTACGCGCGCACCTGCAGATAAATCAGGTCGGTCTTGAGTGGGTTCACGGCCAATGCATGTGCGGCTTCGCTGAGCGCGGCTGCCATATTGCCCTGACGGAACAGGATACGCGCGCGCGCGGCTGAACGCTCACCGCTATGAACGACGTTGTCGGCAAGTTGCAGCGCACGTGCAAAGTCTTTACGCCGGTATGCGCTGCTGAGCTCGGCGAGTGTGCTGGCATCGGTTGCCGCAGCCTGTTCGGGGGTAAAATTGGCGGCAACCCTGATCAGCGACAGGTCGTCGGTAAATTCACCCGCTTTACCTAGTTCGCTGAACAGCTCACGCAGATTACCGCCGGTTTTTTCGGTCATTGCCCGAAAGATATTCTCATCTTCGTTGATGATGCGACCTTTGTCGGCGGCAGAACCGATCAGCAAATCGTCACGACCGTCGGAGCCGATCAGCAGTACGTCTGCCGGTTTGAGCTGAAAAGTATCGACGAGAAACAGCGAATCGTCGCGCAGCTCTTTCCACGGGTATTTTCCGGTGCCCGGAATAATACCAAGTTTGCGGAAAAAGATCGTGGTCTTCAAGAACTCCGCATGGCCGTTGCGCAGCAGCACCGGCCATGGGTGTTCGGCGTTGGTATAGAACATTGCACCGCTTTTTTCGTGAATCAGCCCGAGAAAAACCGAAACCAGCATCGAACCGTCGAACACGGCGAATATTTTGTGCAGTTCAACGAACGCATCGCGTATCCAGGTTTCGGGATAGCGGTGGCTTTCGGTACGCGATAGGCGGCAGCGGTCGAGCAATGCATGAAATGCCGAACCAAGAACGACGGCGCCGCCAGCACCCTGCATTGATTTACCCATTGCATCGGCATTGAGAACAACGATATAGTCTTCGTCGCGCAGGCGAATATGGTCGGCGACGCAGATATCACCACCGATTTCCGCATGCCAGTGCTTGAAGTCAAACTGCTTCTTCTGTTTGACGAGAAATTCGATCTGGTAGAGCTCTGACGCAGCGTTGTTCGAACCAAGTGGATTCAGCATCAACGAGGTGAGAAAATAATCTCCGTCTTGTTGTTTTTTGAGCTCCTGTACTTGGCCTAATGTCTGCTCCAGACTCTGCGTGCGTTCGCGCACTTTGGCTTCGAGTTCGACTGCGTATTCTTGCAGCTTTTGTCGCGCCTCGCGAATCGAAACCATCATGTTGTTGAACGAGCGCGCCAGCGTGCCGATTTCGTCTTCGACCACGACTTTTACTTCGGATTCAAGATTGCCTTCGTTGACGCGGGAAACGCCCGTCAGCAATGCCTTGAGCGGGTCGACGAGAGCGAGATAAAAGAACACCGGAAACACTGTCAGTAACAGGAATAATCCGCCTAAGGTCAGCAAAAAGAAATCGAGTGCCGCATCGCGTATATAAGCGCGGTATTGCAGGTACGAGTAACCCGCCTCGAGCACGCTGCCTGAGGCAGCATCGTACCAGCGAAACGAAACAAATTGCTGGCCATTTTTTTCTGGGTAAGCGCGTGAGCCAGATTTCAATGGCAAAACAAACTTTTCGGTGACATTTTGCCTGAGCTCTTTTGCCTCAAGACGGCTTGAACGCATTTCTTGCCTGATAAAATCAGCTGCATCTTGCTCTGCGCCTTCTTGCTTCGCGAGTAGCGCATCGGCGCGCTGGCGAAAATTCTGCGGGGTCAGGCGACTCAGGCGGTGCTTGAGTACGGAGAATTTTTCTTCAAGCAGGGCGAAACGATCACCTTGCGATTGTTTTGCCGCAACCCATTGGTTGAGATACGTGAACCAGATCTTGGTACCTGCGCCCGTGAGATGCTTTGAAATCTCGGGAGCGCCAACACCTTCGCGCCAGGCCGTGAAAAAAAGTAGGTTGGCATCCGTCGCTAACGGTGCGGCGCCGTTATGCGTTTTCAACTGCCCCGTCTTGAGGTTCACCGAACGCAGCCATACAAGGTCTGCGGGAGCCTTGCCGCCTAATAGCACACGTCCGGCTTCTTCTTTTTTCAGCGTGTCAAAATCGGCGTCACGGCGTGACAAAGTGCGGTAAGACAACACCTGCATAATCAGCAAAAAGGTGGCGAGGCTGATGCCGATAATTTTCGACATGAATGACGTACGGTCGGGTGTCGTGTTGAGAAAAACTACGACCATAATAAACAGACCGATAACCAGAAAAATCGCGTACGCGTTCTGAAAGAGTTCACGGCTGACGCGGCCGTCACGCGAGAGCGAATTCAATACGGCCGGAATCATCATGACAAAAAATAGAATCAGCGCCTGCGCGAGCAATGCCCAGCGTTGCACGCCGCGGCGAATGACACAGCGCCATATGCCGATAAACACGGAAAACATGATGTACGCAAGAATGAAACCCGATTGAATCGTGCTGATGGCATCGGCGTCGAGATCGAAATAGTGCCCCTGTACGTTGAAAAAGGTACCCGTCTGTGAAGAGATGAATATGAACGCTGAACAGATGCCAATGTGTATGAGCCATTGTGCCCACAACATGAAACGCGTGAAGCGCGGATGGTCGCAGTCGGGAAAACGCAGCAGAAATTGCGAGAAATGCAGCAGCGCGGGTAAAATCGTACCGACGGTAATCCAGCGGTGGTATGCGGCCAATGGGTGGTAAATCGAATAGGGAATCAGATATGCCGCATTAAATACTGCGAGAAAGGCGAGGGCGATGCCAAAATGCCGCGTTGCGGAAGATTTATTCTTGAGCCTCAGCAGAAAGACGGCAAATGCGGCACAGACGCTGAAGACAATGAATGATCCTACGAAAAAGAAGTTGAAGTACAACTGCGACCAAATCTCCATGCAGGCTGCAGTCGGTGTGAGCCACCGCCGCGGTCAAACGGTTTTGCCGCTTTAATACCGGCAGACAAGGTTGACTTGCTGCCTCGCGCGTTATCATGCGCCATGCACAGGTTCGGCAGATTCTTTGGCTCGCTGCGTGACAGGCCGCTGCTAAGCCTTGCCATTGCCTGTGGCGCGACTCTCGCGTATTTGGTGGTTTTGTTTTTGCAAGGGTATCTGTCGGGCACGGTAGCCGAATTTACCGGCCTGTGGAAAAAAAAAGAATACTTCGAATATTTGTTGCCATTGGCCGTGTTCGTCGCCGTTATCTTCGCACGGCAGGCATTCTTTGAGCCCGGTAACCGCGATGGCCTATTCAGTGCGGCCTTTTTCGCGGCCTTCCTCGTCGCCGTTGTTCCACTCTCATATTACTTCATTTTGTTTCTCTTTCTGCTGCTGTGCGGCATTCATGTGTCCATTGCGGTGATTTTTTTCCAGAAGAAAAGCGGTCGGGGTTATGCAGCTGCGCTTTTACTTTCGGCGGGGTTGATCACTACGGTCGATGCGGGTTGCTCTGCGCGCAGTCATGGGGCAAAGCTGGAAAGGCAGGCACGCGACGTGGCGGCAGGTCGCTATCAGCTTTCGGCGAGGCTGGGTGAAGGCCCTGAAATTACGAATGCGCGTTATCTGCGTCTGAGCGGTGCCGAGTTTGTCTGCAAGACGATTGCGGATGACAGTCCTTACTGCAGAATAATACCGGCGAACCCCGGACAACCTTCACCTGAGGATATTGTCTATATTCCTGTTAAACGGAACATCTACGATTTTGACGAACCCGTTGAATTACTGCTGCGCTGCAAGATAAAGGATTGCGATGGACTGATGGCAAAACCAAAGCCAGAAGGTTTTGTTACCGCCCTGCGGTTAGATTTTAATGCGCACGATGATGAAGCGGACGATGCGGAGGCAGTACGACTGCGCGTCGGTTTTACCGCGGTGCGCCAACGCCATTTAGACCGGGTCGTCGTCATCGATGGGGCACCACCGGGGAATATTTCCAGTGGGTATATTTGGCGCGCACTGTTCTGGGATCTCCGTTTTGTGGCATTCTGTTTTGCGGTGCTGGCGGTCTTTCTCATGATCGTCCCCGGCCAGCGTGGCGGAGACCTCACCAAAGTCGGTTGAAAACGATTGACGCCGTGTTCAGACGCCCGGTTTTTCCGGGCAGAGTTTTGCCGCGTAGCGGCCTATCCATTCCCGGATAGCACCGAAGACGGAGACCTGCGGATTTGAGGACAAATCCTTCGGTCACAGTCGGTAGAGCAGGTGGCCTGCAGGGAAATTATCTATCCATTCCCGGATAGCTCAGTCGGTAGAGCAGGTGGCTGTTAACCACCGCGTCGCAGGTTCGAATCCTGCTCCGGGAGCACTTTTTAGCGGCATTCTGCCAGGTTCGTGACTGATCAAAGGAGCGTCTATGAAAAATTTTCTTACCATTATTTCATTCATCGCATGCGTTTTTGCCCCAGCGCTCGGGGCTGAAGATTTTGAGCAGCTGATACAAGATGGGGTAAAGCTGCACGATGCGGGAAAATACCGTGAGGCTATTGAGCAATACGACAAGGCGCTGAAGATAAATCCGAAATCCTGCATGGCGATTTATGAAAAAGTTTTTTCGCTCTGGAGTGCGAAAGAAACGGACGAGGCGATCAAAACCGGCGAAGCCGTAGCACAGACAGATTGTAAGAAGCACACCAATCTGCGCATGCTGCTGGCGAGTGCATACGATGATCGCGGCGAAAATGCGAAGGCCGTGGCGCTGCTCAAGGGCCTTGTGCAAGAAGCGCCGAATAACCATTTCATGCACTATAACCTCGCGATCAGTCTGTCGCGGGCCGGTCTCAATAAAGAAGCTGAACAGAGCCTGCAGGCGGCGCTGCGTCTCGAACCGAGGCATTTCAGCAGCCACTATGCACTCGGGCGCATTCTCTACGCATCGAACCAGAGGGCGAAAGCAATGTTGTGCTACTACATGGCGCTGCTCATAGAACCGGCGGGAAAACGCAGCGCTGAAATCATGCGTTACATCGATGAGTATTATGCGGGTCTTGCAACAGAAAAAAATGACAAGGAGATTACGCTCAATGTCGCTTCAGCCGGTGACGGGGACAGCGCTGCATTCAGCGATTTGACCATCGGCATGGGGGCAGCGCTGGCGAAATCGAAGAAAAAAAATCGCGACGAAGCGTTTGCTGATATCACGCTCGCTTATCTGCAGATACTTGCGGAGTTACGCCCGAAGAATAACGGCTTTTATTGGTCGCAGTATGTGGATTTCTTTTCTGCGCTCAAAGCGGCGAAGCACGACGCAGCATTTGTCCGTGTGATTCAGGTGTCGTCTTCTGAAACAGCACGCAGCTGGATCGACGCGAATAAAGAGAAGGCGTTGATGCTGCAAGAATGGCTGAAGGCGCGCTTAACCAAACCTTAGCCTATTGCATCAGCCGCGCAGCGCGGCCGATTTTCTGATACCGAGAGACTGATATATTTTCAGCGTTGCCTTTGATTTGTTCAGCGTATAAAAATGCACACCTGCAACTTTGTTATCAATCAGGTCGCGTACCTGTTCCGTTGCCCAATGAATGCCGACGTTCTCTGCATAGTCATCATCTTCAGCGCGTGCGAGTGAGCGCAACAGTTTGGCCGGGAATCGCGAACCGAGCGAAAGCTCCGCCATGCGTTGCATGCCTTTGCGCGACGTGATCGGCATGATGCCGGCAATGATGGGCACGTTGATACCGGCGATCTCACAACGTTCGCGGTAGTCGTAGAAATCGCGGTTGTCGAAGAACAGCTGCGTGCAGATATAATCTGCGCCGGCGTCGATCTTTGCTTTGAGGTATTCGATCTCTTTCAGGCGGTTGGGTGTTTCAGGATGTCCCTCGGGAAAACCCGCCACGCCAACACCCATTTGCGGAAAGTGTTTCTTGATGAAGGCGACGAGCTCAGCGGCATAATGAAAGCCATCGGGATGTGGTACAAATCGTGCGAAAGCTTCTTTTGGGGCAGCGCCGCCTTGAGCTTCTTTGTTCACGGGCGGATCACCCCTGAGTGCGAGTATATTGCTGATACCGCTTTCCTGATAGCGCTCTAATATCTGGCGGATTTCATCTTTGCTGGCACCGACGCAGGTCAGGTGCGAAACGATCGTGAGGCCGAGCTCTTGGCTAAGCCGCACCACGAGGTCGTGCGTCAGCTGGCGCGTCGAACCACCCGCACCGTAGGTGACGCTGACGTATGCAGGTTCCAGCGCCTTGAGGTCACTGATGGTCTTAAACAAAGCATCTGAACCTTCTTGTGTTTTAGGCGGAAAGAATTCGAAGCTCAGCGCCGGTTGGTTAGACTTTATGACATCCGCAATATGCATCTTTCCCGCAATGCGCCTGAAGTCGCGCTGTAAAGGAGTATTCGGCCGCACGGCGACCCGGCGACTGGCATCTCGGGGGAAATAATGAACAAAAAAATTTCGCTGCTGATGACAATGATGCTGGTGCTACTTGTGGGCGCCTGCGGCACGAGCAAGTTGCGCGTGCACGGCGATGTTTTCATGGAAGGTCTTAAAGCCGGTGATGCCGACAAGACATTCCGCATGCTCGACGATTCGCTGCAGAAAGAAATCGGCGGCGCCGACGGTTGGAAAAAATGGATTGCAACGCGCAAACCAACGCAATGGAATTTTCACGGTTTTCACGTTCAGGCAGGTGGGGCGAGCACGCTGAAAGGCGACGCCGTGTTCGCCAACGGACAAAAGCTTGATGTCGAACTGCACTTTATTAAGGCGGGAGAGTTCTATAAAGTTGTGGGTGTCAATTTCAAGAAAGACAAATAGTCACTTTGGGGCGCCGGCCGCATACTCTCCGGCGTTCTAGCTTCATGTTTTATTCCGCAGTTCGAACATTTCCATATCGCCGAGACCTTTCGCTGCCCTGAGGCCGCGGCTACGCAGATCGAAATGCCCGTTCACCAGCGCCGCCGTCGCCGCTGATATATTCACCGTGCCGACCTCGCCTGCCGATTCCATGCGCGAAGCAGTATTGACCGTATCACCCCAGATATCATAAGCAAATTTGTGTTCGCCGATAATGCCCGCGACGACCGGGCCCGAGTGTAGTCCGATGCGGATATCCCAGAATGGCAGGCCGGCAGATGCCGCCGCCTGTTTACGCGTTTCAATAACCTGCTTAAACTCGAGTGCCGCGCGGCATGCCCGCAGCGCGTGATCGTGGCTCGCTTCAGGAATTCCCGCAGCACACATGTACGCATCGCCGATTGTCTTGAGTTTTTCCAGGCCGTGCCTGCGTACGATCTGATCAAACTGGCTGAACGCTTCATCGAGTGATTGCAGAAGTTCTGCCGGCCGCATTTCGGCAGCGAGACGGGTAAAGCCGACAAAGTCGGTGAACAATACCGTAATCGCGTCGTAGTGCCGCGGTTCATAACGGCCCTTGAGCTTGAGTTCGCGCGCAACGCTTTCGGGCATGATATTGAGCAGCAGCTTGTCGGCAATGTCACGTTGCGCGATGAAGTCGTCTTCTGCGCGTGCACTATGATGCGCGATAAAACGGAATTCGAGGAAAAAAATTATGAAGAACGCAGCGGCGAGTAAAACGTAGTAGAACAACCGCGTCGCCGGATGCGGTACGGGTAAAAGTTCGGGCACGTATAAGATCCACACTTTCAGCGTCATGTAGGCGATGAAAGAAACAAAAACATTGATTCTTCTGAGCAGCGGCTTCTTGTGCAGCACGAAAATACCCATGCCCATCACGACAATCAGCCAGTCTTCAAGCCCGTAGTAACCGCCAAAGATGACGGTGATCGCGGTGATCAGAAATACCATGAGGTAGGCAAAGGCTACAATCGGCCCGAAGAAGCGTCCGGTTCTGCCGCGGTAGATGAAAATGCTCAGAGCGCAGATCAGCGCGCTGAGTGGTGCCGCACCACCCCAGAAATAGTTGCGGTAAAACGCGAAGTCGATATTGAGCAAAAACAGATAGACGATGAACAGAGAACCCGTCATGCTCGCGATGAGAATGATCGTCACCATCATCAACTGATTTGCCGAAACGTGCAGCTTGCGTTCGTCGGGGGAGATATCGGTTGGTAGACCGAATTCGGAGACTTTTTTCCAGAAACGCCGCAGCATGGTTTCAACGGGTGCTCGTTTCGCGCGCGTCAAGTCGGAAGACTCGCTTTAACCAAATGGTTAAATTTTTGGTCGTCGGCATGTGTCGCGCTTATTTTTCAAGAGTATGCGCATTATCGAAATGGCGAACGTTCGCAAAGATTATCCGCTGGGTGAGACGATCGTCAGCGCGCTCAAAGGCGTCAATTTTGCCGTCGAAGAAGGTGATCTGCTTTCGGTGGTCGGGCCTTCGGGCAGCGGAAAAACAACGCTGCTCAACATCATCGGCTGCATCGACCGACCGTCGGCGGGCGATGTGAAAATCGCCGGGCAAGATATCACCACAATGAACGACGATGCGCTGACGGATTTACGCCTCTACACAGTCGGCTTCATATTCCAAACCTTCAACCTGATCCCCGTGCTCGATGTTCTGGAGAACGTCGAATTTCCGCTGCTGCTCATGAAAGAGAATAAACTCTCGAAGGCGGAAATCAAAGAACGCGCCGAGCATCTGATCGAAGAAGTTGGCTTGAGCGCACAGCTCAGGCAGCGCCCGGCAGAACTTTCGGGCGGGCAGCGCCAGCGGGTGGCGATAGCGCGCGCGCTCGTGACGAACCCGAAGATCGTGCTCGCCGATGAGCCGACGGCAAACCTTGATTCAGATACCGGTCACAAAATTCTCGAGCTGATGCGCAAACTCAATGAAGATCACAAGACAACGTTTGTGTTCTCGACGCATGACCCCGATGTGTTGCAATATGCGCGGCACGTCGTTAAAATCAGAGATGGCCTGATTGTTAACGA
>JAEUSA010000344.1 GCA_016788945.1 Leptospiraceae bacterium | reverse complement strand
TGATATTTTACTACAACGCATACAGCCCTGGTAATTTTAACCATGCGCTAAAATCGCCTTATGTCGTGCTTTTACTGCTGCCGACGCTGACGACGCTGATACAGTTTCGCCACAAACTGCTGCTGTTTTCGCTCGCCACCTGCCTTACGATCGTACTGGCCTTTTACGGTTATGCCAGACTTTCGGGCGTGCCGCAGAGTACGAACTGGCTACAATATATTCTCGGTGATTCGGTCATCATGCCCGCGTGGTTGGGGTTGTGGCTCTCATTACCGCTGGTGATCGCCTGCCTTGTCGGTTACGCAATGCTGCGCAGCATTCGAATGGTAACCGAAATCGGCCGCAGTGAAGGTGAGAAGCGACAACTCGCGCGTTATTTCTCTCCTGCAGTTGTCGAAGAAATTGCCTCGCGCGGCGATACCCTCGATAGTTTTGAGCGCGGTGAACGCCGCAAGGTGGCGGTGCTGTTCGCCGATATCCGCTCGTTCACGGCGCTGTCGGAACATATGGCCCCCGACCGCGTCGCCGCAATGCTGTCAGAACTCAGGCAGTTGCAGATGAAGGCTGTGTTTAACAATAACGGCATGGTCGATAAGTTCATCGGCGATGCGATTATGGCGGTGTTCGGCGCCCCGCGATCGTCGGGCTCGTTTGCAGGTGATGTGGCAAACGCCGTGCGCGCAGGTCTCGAGATGCACGCTGCACTTGGTGTGTTTAACTCGGCGCGCCGTGACGCCGGCGATAGCGAAATACGTATCGGCATCGGTATACATGCCGGCGAAGCTTTTGCCGGCAACCTCGGTGGCGAAGGCCAACTCGAATATACGGTAATTGGCGATGTCGTCAACACCGCCTCGCGCATCGAACACCTGTGTAAAAAAGCTCAGGCGGATTTTCTCGTCTCAGAGACCGTAGCCGCCGAAGTCACGGCTATCTGCCGGCATGAAAAAATCGGTCTGGTGCGCATACGCGGCAAAGAAAAGCCCATGGCCATACACAAAATAATGCATCAAAGCTGACGCCGCAACGCTGCTTTCAGGGTACAATAGCCGTAGCGGCAGACGACCATGGCTGTGTCGTGCGTTCGACCCGGGCGCGCAATGCAATATGATTACCCGCTGTCAGTGTATTGCCGGTAAAATTGCAGAGAGTCAGCACATTCGGGTCGGGTGCAGTGGTTGTGGATGTCGGCGGAGACCAGACGCCGGTGGCCGCCGGGCCGATCTGTAAATTCACAGGGTACGCATAATAACCCTGCGAGGTCAAGCTGCAAAAAAGCTGCGCCGCCGTGATGTCGCTACCGGGTTCTGCGCTCACCGCGTCTGCGGATGCTCCGGTAAAAATACCGTAACCGGCAAAACCACCTTCGCGGTTATCTGACGTGAAACTGAGCCTGTAGGTCTGCGTGGCGATGAGCGTAATCGTCAAATTAATGGGGGGATTAATATATTCCTGTGTGACTTTGGTCGACTGTATGCAGGCGACGAGAGTAACGCAGAGAATAACCAAGCCGCAAATGCGCACGCACCGATACCGCGTTTCTGGCTTTTGCCGCGTCAATCGAATTGAATCTCACACGATCCAGCGGCGTCGTGTTTTTAATGAATATCCACACAACACGCCCTTAACCGTCGCATAAACGACAAATCGGTTTACGCAGCGCTGACACACAAAACTTGCACCTGTGCGAATTCTGATTCTCGGAGGCGGCGGGCGTGAACACGCGCTCTACCGCCGCATTAGCGCTTCACCCCGCGCAGAAAAAACTTTCGTCTGGCCGGGTAATGGCCTCATACCCGCGGTAGATCGCGTCGACAAACCGGCCGTTGCGCATGATTTTGCCGAACTTGCTGAATTCATTACACGGGAACGTATTGCCATGACCGTTGTCGGTAATGAGACCCCGCTGGTAAATGGTGTGCGTGACTTTCTGAAGAACCGCTTTTCGGGCCATCTCGTCTTCGGCCCCGACCGCGAAGGGGCGCAGCTCGAAGGTTCCAAAGCGTTTTCCGATGCCTTTATGGCCGAAGCGGGCATTCCGCACGGCACGAGCGTCGTGGCGACAAATCTCACCGCTGCTCTTTCTGCGCTTGCAGCGCAAGAATTGCCGTTCGTCATCAAAGCCGACGGCCTCGCGGCCGGTAAGGGGGTCAGTATTCATCATGATCTACCATCTGCACGCACCAAACTTTCGGAAATTTTTGAAGGCAAAATTTTCGGCGATTCAGGGACTCAGGTGTTGCTGCAGAAATTCCTCAAAGGCACTGAAGCATCGCTCTTTGCTTTATGCAACGGCAGTGATGCTTTGCTGCTACCCGTCGCGCGCGACTATAAGCGTGCTCTGACCGGCGACGAGGGCGAGAATACCGGCGGCATGGGCGCTTATTGCCCGGGTGACAATCTCACCGCAGCGCAGAAAGATTTTGTGCGAACCAAAATCATCGCTCCGGTACTCGACAAATTTCGTTACCGCGGCCTGCTCTACGTCGGTTTGATGATTGCTTCTGACCGCCCCGATGACCTCGCAGTCGTCGAATTTAACTGCCGATTCGGCGATCCCGAGACGCAGTCCATTTTGCCTCTCATCGAAGGTGATTTGCTCGAATACCTGATGTGGACTGACGACGGCGAACAGAAATTCCCGCTGCTGGCATCGGGAGCGTGCAAACTCGTACCTTACCGGCGCGGCAGCGTCGTCAACGTGGTTATCGCCGCAAAAGGATACCCGGGCCAGTTTAGCAAAGATATTCCGCTGGTTTTTCCCGTCAGTCGTCATAAAGATGTGCACGTCACCGGTGCCGGCCTCGGCGAAAGAAACGGCAAACTTTTTTCGACATCGGGCAGAATCGCCAATGTCGTCGCTTACGGCGCCGATCGCCATACGGCGCGCAAAGCCGCTTACGAATATTTATCCGCCTTTGCCGCTGAAAATCAGGCGGTGGCAGACAAGCTTTACTGGCGCGACGATATTGCCCTCGCTTCACACTGACCGCATGCAATCGCTCGGCGAAATACTGCGCTACGATGATCCCGCTTACCTGCGATACTTATCGCGCAAGACGCAATACCTGATCACGCAGGAAAAAACGGAATTCATTCACCGCTTCTGGCTGCATTTGATCACCGAATACCATCCGCGCAATGTGTTGCCGAAACTCTCTGCCAGCGACCGCCGTGCCTTTAATGAACTGCTGAAGACGTTTTCGCACGATACGCGCTCAACGATGCGCAAGCGTTATCAGAATCTCGAGAAAAAAATTCCCTGGGTATTGCAACATCCCGAGGGCGGGCATTTTATCCCGTATGAAATTATCAAAACGCTGATGCCCCGCAACCGCTGGATCGCCCAAGGTTACCTTTTCCAGCTGCTCTATGCGATGCCCGCCGAGGAGCAACATGCGCTGCGTGCATTGCTCGCGCGCTCGCACCGCTCACGCGAGGCCCTCGGGCACGAAAAACACCAGCTCGACCGGGCGCTCGCTCTTTATATCTGGACCGGTGAGCACCGGCAGAATGTACGAGCCGTACCACGTCGCCTCGCCACAAAAAGCACGATCTGGCAATATTTTGACGAAAAATTTCCGAACCAGCACGACGCAATCGCCGAGTGGCAACACTTGATGCATAACGGTAAAAAAGGATTCTACCGTTCGTTGTTGCTAATTCGCGGCGCCGAGCTGCTCAAACGCCACGTCACCACCCTGTGCGTAGTTCCGCTCACGACACGCAGTCAGCGCGTTTATCCCGCACACAACCTGCGCTTTGCCGTGCCGATTGAGTTCAGCGCCGGCAGAACTGCAGCAAAGCCGCGATAAGCTGCTCTTTGCGCACGGGTTTGGCGAGGTGTGCATCACACCCTGCAGCATGTGCAGCGGCAACATCTTCGGGCATTGCATTGCCCGAGAGCGCAATCACCGGCACGCGCCGTGCCTGAGGCTGCGCCGCTTCAAAACGCCTGAGCTCGCGCACCGCGTCGAGGCCATTCATTTCAGGCATCAAAATATCCATGAAAATCAGATCGTAGTGGTTATTTTGCGCCAGCTCGAGGGCCGCACGGCCATCTTCAGCTACGCTGATCGACTTCACCACGCTGCGCAAATTTTCAACCATCAGCATGCGGTTGATTTCTTCATCTTCGGCAACGAGGATCGATAACCCGGCAAGCAGCGAAGTATCGTGCACCACCGCAACCGCGGCTGTCTGCTCTGAGCGTGGCGACGTAACTTCGGGCAGATGAAGCCGGCAGTGAAAGGTAGTACCCTGCCTTATTTTGCTGCGACAGCGAATAGCTCCCTGCATCAGATCAGACAGGCGCAACGCGATGCTCAACCCCAACCCGGTGCCGCCGAAGCGCCGGGTGGTCGAATCTTCGGCCTGCTCATAGGCGGCAAAGATGCGCGCAATATTCTCGCGTGAAATACCGATACCGGTGTCGTGCACAAAAACATGGAGAAATCCGGACTGCGCATACCTGTTGACGCTCAGCGTAATCGTGCCGTTCTCCGTGAATTTCACGGCGTTACTGAGCAGGTTGATAACAATCTGCCTTACCCGCGTGGCATCACCGATGACATTGCGCGCAACGTTGCGGCCAATACGCAGCACAATTTTGTTATGTTGGCGTTCTGCGCGCGCCGCATAAAAAAACTGCAGATCGCCGAGCAATTTATGCACATCGAAGGGCCTCTGCTCAAGAGTCAGTTTATTGCTCTCAATCTTTGAAATGTCGAGAATGTCGTTGATAATTTCGAGCAGGCTGTCACCTGAATCGCGTATCAATGTGAGGTAGCGCAGCATTTCGCCGTCTTCGGTGCGCTCGCGCAGAATGTCAGCGATACCGAGAATGGCGTTGAGCGGATTGCGTATTTCATGGCTCATGCTCGCCAGAAACTCAGCCTTGGCCCGTGTACGCCGCTCGGCGCTGTCGCGCTCTTCGAGCGCCTTGCGTTCATGCTCACGAATCGCAATGATATCCGAAAAAATCACAGAACGTTCGTCACGCAGAAGAAACAAGCGCCCGGCGCGGCGCGCGGGCAGTCGCCCGTCGATAAAAGCGCGCAGATAACTGAGTGTTCTCAGCTGACCGCGGAAAAAATATACCATAATCAGCAGAACGATAACCCCGACGAAACCGAATATCAGCAACAAGCGCATCGACTTCGTCTCGACAATATGCATCGCCACGGCATAGGGCCGCGCGACATAGATAACCAGAGGCAGTTCGCGCAGACGATAACGGGCGATAATAAATCGCTGCTCCCGCAGCTTGAGTTCCTGAATGCCGCTCAACTCGCTCTGCCAGAACAGCTTGTGAATACCAGCCTGCCAATCGGGCGGCACCTGATATTCTGCTTCTATCGAATTGGACAAAAACGGCTCTTCGTGCATGTTGTAGATAAAGATGCGGTCTTCGGCATCTATGTTGTGCGAAATATCAAGCAGTTGCGACAAAAACGCCGCTTCAAAAATAAAAAAATGTGAATGCGCGCGGCGTTCGAGATAGAGAATGCGCGGTTTGCCGTTTTCTGCATTGTAGAATTCAATCAATGCCGGCGGCTGCTCACGGTCTGTCAGCCAAGCGAGCACTTTCTGACGCAGCGCCTCACCGACCGGTATTTCATAGCCATTCAGAAAGGTGCCGCGCACCACGAGAAACCGGTTGGCGTGTTGCAGATCGACTTTATCTTTCAGGTACGTGCGTATCTCAAGCGAAAGCGCCTGCGCGCGCAGATAAAAATTCTGGAACAATGAAGATTTTTCGCTCTCAATGTTTTCGCTGATCGAGAAATAACTCAGCAGCAGAAAAGGGATAAAAAAGAACAGAATCGCCGCAAGGACGACTTTTGCCCACAGAGAAAAAAAACGCCTACTGAGGCGCGCCCGCAGGCGCATGAACGAGCGCCGCAACTTGCGCACCGGATGCATGCGGCATATGCCGAGAGCGACGACGTGGCCTCAAGCAGCTAACAATCAGCCGTTTTCGAGGCGGTCGGCTACAGAGCGGCGATTCTGAAATGCCTCACCGTTCGCCGGATCCAGTTCGAGCGCGCGGTTGAACGCATCGAGCGAGCGGTTGAGATGACCTTGCTTATAGTAGATGATGCCCATAAGTGTATAAGCCTTGGACGCCAGCGGCACTGAGCGCACTTCGCTGGTGATTGCGCGCAATTCTTCGATTGCTTTATCCTGCGCAGAAATCGTGCCTTCGCGCATCAGCGCACGCGCCATGAGAAACCGCGCCTCATCGGCTGCCGGGCGCAGCTGAATCGCCTGCATCAGCACGGGATATACCATCTGCGCCGGCCGTTCGCTGGCGAGCATCGCTTCGGCGTTGGCGAGCAGCGTTGTGTACTTGAGATTGGCATCGCCCGATTGCGCTGCCTTGTCATAGTACTGCATCGCTGTGTCGTAGGCCTTGCGCTTCATATACAGGTCGCCGAGCATCTGTGCAGCATAATAAGCGTCGTCGGCGCGACGGTTCGGATGTTCGGCGAGGCGCTTGAGCGAAACCTCAGCTTCGGTGAGTTCTCCGATATTGAGATAAAGCTGCGCTTGGCCCTTCAGCACCTTGAGATTGTCGGGATTCACGCGCAACGATTCTTTATAGAGCGTCACCGCGCGATGCGCCTGCCCGTTCTGTACATACGCATCGGCTAAGAGTACCAGCGCATCTTCGTTCATCATATCGAGCTGATAAGCCGCTTCGAGAGATTTTTCCGCATTTTTGAAGTCGCGCAGTGCGACGTAAACTTTGCCTAAGTTATAGAGTGCCTGTGCCTTATCGGCAGTGCGCGGTGAAGATTCATAGAGTTCGCGAAATACCTGTATCGCCGGCGCCCATTTTGCCTGCGCGACGAGCATATCACCCATCTGTGAGAGAATCACCGGATCGCGCGGCGCTTCGCGCAGTGCGCGCCTGAGCGCCTCTTCTGCCTGCTCCTTTTTGCCGAGTTCGGCGTAAAGGCGCGAGATATACATGTAGGTTTGCGGATTATCACTACCCAGCTTGATCGCTTCGTCAAGCTCGCGCACCGCACGCTCGGTTTCGCCGCTCTGGTGCAGAATCAGCGCCAGATTGTAATGGTATTTAGAATTTGCCGGAGCGAGCGCTACGGCGCGTTCAAAGTAATATTTTGCATTCGGCAAATCACCCTGAGTTGCGTGCAGCATTCCCAATTGCGTCGCAGCTTTATAGGCAATTTCGCCGGCAGAAGCCGTGTTGAGCGCATCTAAAAAGGCTGCCTTCGCTTCGGCAAATTTGCCGTCTTTTTTGTAGACCATGCCAAGGTTATAGTACGCCAGAGGATCTTTTGAGGTTTCAATCGCCTGCTTGAGAGTCGATTCTGCACCTTTGAGATCTTGATTCTGGTATTGCAGCTGGCCTTTCAGGTTCTGCGCCTCAACGAGGTCTGGTCGCAGCTTCTGCGCGCGGTCGAGCGCCGCCAAAGCTTCTTTGTACATACCTTTATGCCGCAGCGCGATCGCCATATTGTAGTGTGCGTAAAAATTGCGCTCATCGAATTTGACGGCGCGGTCAAAAAAATCTGCGGCAAGATTAAATTTGCCCTCATCATCGGCCATGATACCGAGGTAAACAAGGGCCATACTCTTGACTTCGGGCGGCTTTGATGATTCAACTAACTGCTGGAAGGCGGCCCACGCGGGCTTCAGATAACCGCGGTTGTACATCTCGACCGCCTGCCTGAGTTCGAGATCCTGTGGAAGCTGGTCGGGAGCCATTTTGCGCGAATTGGCGTCTTCAAACTCGGTTGCCGGCTTAAGACGCTGCTCGTTCAAAGTCTGTTTTTTCTGCAACAGCCAGTAATAGACACCCCACGAAATCAGCGCCATCAGCAGCACGATCGCCGCTGAAATCAGGAACATGCGGTTGCGCCCGCTTCGTTTACCGGAGTACGAATATTCGTCGATAGCTTGCCCCGAATTTGACGGGGAATCGCTGATATCAGTGAAGCGGGCCATAGGCTATTTTCGGCGGTTTTTTTTCTTTTCCATAGAGCGATTTCCGGTCGATATAAGGAAAAAATGCTGCGGAAAAAATATCGAGTACTCTCAGGCATCCTGCTCACCTGCGGAGCCCTGTCGATCACATTCATGAATCCTCAGAGGTTGTCGGCCGCGGTGCCGATCATCGATGCTGTCAACACACAGACCGCCGTTACCCTCAAGCGCGGTGAATTCGACGTCGCTTTGACGGCGTATGACGGTGGCGGTATTCTAAACCGCAATATTCTCGGCGTGCATGATAATATCTACCTCGGCGTCGCGTTTGACGCAGAAAACGCGATCGGTACCGAAAGTGCGAAGTTCAATATACCCGGTGTGCTCGCCAAGGCCAAGCTGACCGACGGCTGGACCGAGTTTCCGATTCTGCTGGCAATCGGCTACGATGCATTCTACGCGGGTACGCGCGGCAAGGTGCAGACTGATAACCCGTACAATCGCGTTATTTTTGGCCCCTACTTCACCGTCACCAAACCGATTTATCTATTCGGGGATGAACAACATATCCATGCCGGCATCCGTACGCCGATTCAGCCGGTTGCCACACCGGAAGATACCGAACTGTATTTCGGCATTGATTTTCCCATCGGTCAATTTGTGCCGATCTTTGAAATCCAGCGCATCGTGTTCGACTCGAACCGGCTGAAAGAGACGCTGTTTAATCTCGGTCTGCGCTTCCAGTTCTTCGACCACCTCGCGTTCGAAATCGACCTGATCATGGGTTACGGACAAAAGACGAACCGCATGATTGTGTTTGAATACCTCGATCGTTTTTGAGGTTTGTCATTTTGCGGATGCAGGGCATCCTCAAAATGACAGACCAAATAATACGTGATTGGCGCGAGAAAGCCGGAAAAACCTACTTCAAAGAAGAGCTCGATGAGCGCGAACCGTTAGTTCGCGAAATTCTCGAACTGAAAAAACAAAAAAACGCGCTCATACTCGGGCATAACTATATGACGCCCGACGTGTTTCACGGCATCTCTGATTTTGTCGGCGATTCACTCGAACTCGCAAAACGTTCGCGCGACTCGCAGGCGGATATCATACTCTTCAACGGCGTGCATTTCATGGCCGAAACGGCCAAAATACTCAACCCGACACGCAAGGTACTGATCGCTGATCTCAAAGCCGGTTGTTCCCTTGCGGAGAGCATGACCGGCGAAGACGTGCGGCAGCTGCGCGCGAAATATCCCGGCGTACCGATTGTCTCTTACATCAACTGCACCGCTGATGTGAAGATGGAAGTCGACATCATCTGCACGAGTGCGAATGCCGTAAAAATTGTCGAAAGCCTGCCCTCTGACACTGTACTCGTTGTGCCCGACGGTTATCTCGCGCAAAACATACAGAAGCAGACGAAAAAGAAAATTATTCCCTGGCCGGGTAAATGTATGGTACATGAACTCTATACCGAGTTCGACGTCGACATGGCGCGCAAGAGTTTCCCGAAGGCCAAAATTGTCGCGCACCCCGAATGCAAAGACACCGTCACCGCCAAGGTCGATTTTACCGGCTCCACCTCGCAGATGGGCAAGTACATCCGCGAATCGGGTGCGGCTGAAGTGCTGCTGATGACCGAATGCTCGATGGGCGATAACCTGCGTTCTGAATTTCCGAATGTGACATTCATCTCTTCGTGCCAGACCTGCCCACACATGAAGAAGATCACACTCGCGAAGGTGCGCGACGCCCTGAAATATGAACAATTTGAAGTGACGCTGAGCGACGAAACAATCCGTCGTGCGCGTGCCTCACTCGACCGTATGCTGGCGGTGGTGTGAAGCGGAAACTTTTTGCTCTGCTGCTCTTTGCCGGCATGGCCTTTGCGGCGATGGCAGCGCCGGCTACCGGCGCGTTGAATAATACAAGCGGCCGCGACGCCTTGCGCAGCGAACTCACGCGCCAGATACCCGATTGTGCCGTCGTCGCCGAAAATGCGGCGCGCTTGATTGCGCGCGGGTCGAACGAAGCCGAAGTGCTCAGCGAGTGGCGGGGCATTTGTCCCAACAGCGAATTCATCGCACAGTATGAACTTTCGCAGCGGGTGGCAACGATCGAAAAGACCTCACCCGAGATCAGCTGGTCTCTCTGGCTGATGATCCGCAGTAATAAAAACCGTCGACTGCCGGCAAACGGCGAATATTACACCCTGCTCTCGACGCGCGCCGCGGCGGCGAATCCGCATTCGGTAGACGGCAAATTGCTGAAGTCCTATTTCACCGGCGGCCGGTATGCATTCGATGCAGAACTCAGGCGCACTTCGGGCGGGCGTTTCCATGAGTTCGCCGCCACGCAGGAAAAGCTGAAATCCGGCCTATCGATGACATTTGCCGCCAATGCCGGCGCTTGGCTGCCACAGGGTAATCTTGCCCGC
>JAEUSA010000342.1 GCA_016788945.1 Leptospiraceae bacterium | reverse complement strand
AAAGGGATTACCGTCGACAACAATGGCTCCGTTTTTTCCTGCGGTATAATCAACAGCACGGTGACTTTCAACTGGACCGGTACCTCTATGTCGGGTGGCAACGGCGGACTAAACGCGGCGATTGTCAAATTTTCGGCGCAGACGGGCAACGCGATTACTGCGCGCTCGACGCAGGTAGCCGCACCCAGCACTTCAAACTTCTTTGCCTGTAGGGCAGATAAGCAAGGCA
The DNA here is from genome assembly GCA_016788945.1 of Leptospiraceae bacterium. Taxonomy (GTDB): domain Bacteria; phylum Spirochaetota; class Leptospiria; order Turneriellales; family Turneriellaceae; genus Turneriella. The sequence continues at coordinate 18,434 of JAEUSA010000342.1, read as the reverse complement.
ATGTCTATGCGGTGGGTTTTCAGAATTTTGGCGGAGCCTTTAACTGGGGCTCCGGTGTATCGGCCACGGGGGCTTCATCCAGCGGTCAAAACGCCGTCCTTGTAAAATACGATAACACTTTAACGCCGATTTGGGCAAGCACGACGACATCGGGTGCCGCGGGGAGTACACAATTCAGTGCTGTTGCCATCGATTCACAACTAAACGTCATCGTTGCCGGCTTTCAGAATGGCGTTGCGCCCATTGGATACGCTGGCGGTATCACAGCCACGGCAACATCGGGGTTTTCGGGTAATAATGCCCTGGTTTTGAAGTATAACAGCTCTGGCACCGCCGTACTTTCGAAAATTGTCACCTCGGGAGCCAATGCGTCGGGCCATAATGGTGTCGCGATTGGAGACTTCGATACGATCGTCGCTGCCGGCTTTGCGACGAACAACGGATCATACACCTTTGACACGGGTCTCAGCGCCGCGGGCGCAAATACGACGGGCTTAAACTTACAGATAGTAAAATATCCATAAAGTAAACAACACGAAAATGTCAAAACTTGCCGCCGCACCGAAGATTCATTTTGCCGACCGTAAGGCGTTGCGCGCTTGGTTGTTCAAGAACCACGCTAAGACGGGCGCCTTCTGGCTGATCTACGACAAAATCAAAGACGGCAAACGCCACCTGACCTATGCCGACATCGTCGAAGAATGCCTGTGCTTCGGGTTCATCGACAGCCAGCCGCGTAAGGTTTCGGAGAGTCAGGCAAGTCTCTACATCAGCCCGAGAAAACGCGGCAGCGAATGGTCAAAACTCAACAAGAGCCGCATTGTTAACTTAAAGAAGAAAAAGCTGATCCATGCGTCGGGACTCAAAGTGATCGCAGCCGCTAAAAAAGACGGTTCGTGGAACAAGATCGACGCTTCTGAGAATCACGAAGAACCTGCAGATTTCACGGCGGCCCTGGAAAAAAAGCCCAAGCTGCGTAAGCACTTCGACACCTTAGCGCCTTCAACGCGCAAGGCTTTTCTGCACCGCTTGTTATCCGCCAAGACGCCGACGACGCGTGCGCAGCGGATGGATTTTTTGCTGAAACTACTTGAGGTCGAAATGCAACCCTCGGAGTTTCGCCTCGCATTCACCAAGGGAGTAATACCTAAGCGATGAATCCTGAATTCCCAAAACTGAGCAAACCCGCGCACCGGGCGCTGGCGAATGCGAATATCTCAAAGCTGAAAGATTTGGCCAAGTGGACAGAAAAGGATCTGCTCGCGCTGCATGGTATCGGGCCGAGTGCAATCCCGCCATTGAAGGCCGCTATGAAAAAGGCAGGCGTGGCTTTCAAGAAAACCGGAGCTAAAAAATGAAATCGCTCAGAATCTTCTTTCTGATCACCGACATCGGTTTTATTCTCTATTGGGTCATTACCCTGATCGGCGTGATCCCTGCTTCTTACCTCTTCAAAGATTATCACAACCCGATTTTGAGCGCGTGGAACTGGTCGTTTCTGCCGCTTGATCTGATGATTTCGTTTTCGGGCCTTTGGAGCCTTCGCCTCATGTCAAAGGCTGATGCGCGCTGGAAAAATGTCGCGTTGATTTCGCTCGTGCTGACTTTTGCCTCGGGCCTTATGGCGCTTTCCTTTTGGACGATCCGCCACGATTTTGATATCAGCTGGTGGTTGCCCAATCTGTATCTGATGCTGTATCCCGTTTATTATATTGTAATACTTTCGAAGCAAAAGATTTAAGGAGATTTTTTATGAAAGAAAGCAAAGGCAAACTGATCGCGTATTGGATCATCACGGTACTCGTCGCGGCAAATTTCGCGCTCCAGGGCGTATTATACCTGCACCAAGGGCCAGATATACAGATGGGGGCCAAGGCTCTTGGTTATCCGCTGTATTTTTTCGCGTTGCTTGGCGTCTGGAAACTCTTAGGTGCAGTCGCGATTGTCTTACCCGGCACTCCGATCGTTAAGGAGTGGGCCTATGCCGGTATGTTCATCAACCTGACCGGTGCATCGATATCAAACGGCATTGCCAAATTTCCGGTACAACATATTGTTTTGCCCATGGTGTTTCTCGCGTTCGTGATCGCCTCTTGGGCACTGCGGCCCGCAAGCCGGCGAACGGAAAAGCTGTTCTGAGGTTCGTTTTGAAAACCGTATTATCCAAAGACGGTACGCGCATCGCCTATGACGAGACGGGGCAAGGCCCCGTGCTGGTGATGGTCGGTGGAGCGCTGGGCTTCCGGAATTTTTCGGGAGCCCGGGAACTCGCAGGGTTGCTCTCTGCCCATTTTACGGTCATCAACTTTGACCGCCGCGGCCGGGGTGATAGCGGAGATACCCAGCCCTATGCCATCGACCGCGAGATTGAGGACATTTCTGCGCTCATCAACGCAGCCGGTGGCTCGGCCTATGTTTATGGCATGTCTTCGGGAGCCGCTCTGGCGCTCATCGCCGCCAGCAAATTGCGAGGAATAAAAAAACTCGCGCTGTACGAGCCGCCGTTTGTGGGTGTCGACCCGAACGCGAAAAAACCGCCAGCGGATTACCGCGCGCAACTACAGAAGCTAGTCGATGCGAATAACCGCTCCGGCGCCGTTAAATATTTTGTTACGAAAATCATCGGCGCCCCCGCTTTTTTAGCCTGGATCATGCCTCTCATGCCCATCTGGAAAAGCCTCAAAGTGGTCGCCCACACACTACCATATGACATGGCGATTATGGACGATTTTTCATTCCCTACGAAAGTCGCCGCATCGGTGCGCATTCCTGCGGTTGTGATCGGGGGAGAAAAAAGCCCAGAGTCCCTGCGCCTTGCAGTTAAGGCAACGGCCGAAGCCATGCCGAACGCAGAATCCGTTTTGCTCGCAAAACAATCCCACAACGTTTCCATGAAAGTATTGGCCCCGGTGCTGATCTCGCACCTCGGCAAGGAGTAAGCATGTCATTTCAGGCCGCCGAAAGCGAACTCAAAATCACCCGCGTCTTCGACGCACCGCGCGAGCTGGTCTTCAAAACCTGGACAGACCCATCGACCATGCTCGCCTGGTGGGGGCCGGTGTTTTGCCCCGCCAAGCAGGTCGATATGGACGTGCGCCCCGGCGGTCGCTGGCGTTGTTGCCTCGCCTCAGAGCCGCATGGCGGCGATCTCTGGCAAGGTGGCGTCTTCCGGAAAGTTAATCCATACGATTTGCTCGAATTTACCTTTGTCTTTGAGGCGGAAGGTGATATGGGCGTTGAGAATATCGTTACTATTCAGTTTTTCGAAGAGGGCAACAAAACCCGCATGGACTTTCGGCAGGCACCCTTTCCTTCAGTCGCACAGCGCGGTGCAAACAATGATGGCTGGTCGAATATGTTCGACCGGCTCGAGACTTATTTGCGGAGCAAGAATGGAAGCAAATGAACATGCACGGACGATTGTGAACGAGCGTATCGTCCCTTACAGTCGCGAGCAGGTCTTCGAGGCTTGGTCTAACCCGAAATTACTGGCCCAGTGGTGGGGACCTAACGGTTTCACAAATACATTTCATCACTTTGAATTTATCCCGGGGGGTAAGTGGCATTTCACCATGCATGCGCCCGACGGTACTGACTATGAAAATTTCTGTGAATTCCACGAATTCACAGCACCGGAAAGAATTTCAATCGATCACATTGAACCAGTACATCGATTTCGACTGACTGGTATATTCACCCCGGTATCCGGTGGTACCTCAATCGAATTCCGTCAGGAATTTGCATCGGCAGATGAATGCAATCGCATTCGCAGCTTTGTCACCGATGCGAACGAACAAAATCTCGACCGCCTTGAAGCGGTGTTGCAAAAATTGAAATAGGCAAAAGGAACCTCTTATGACAACAAATCAATCAGCACAAAAATTGCGGCTCACAGACCGGTTTATGAAAAAATACACCGAATGGATGGTGGCGATACCCGAGTTTTCGTTCCGGCGGCGATGGTGGGTGATTAGTTTCTTCGTTCTATTTACTGTGGGTCTGGGCTTTGGTCTGCCCAAGCTCAAAGTCGATATGACATTCGACACGTGGCTCGATGCGGGCGATTCAACGCTTCTGGATTACCAGCGCTTCCGTTATTTCTTCGGTTCCGATGAATACATGATGATCATGTTCAAGCCGAAAGGCAAAGAAGTGTTCGATGCCGATACGCTCAAGAAAGTTAACGCGCTCGAAGACGCTCTGAACAAAAAGCGGTTTGAAAAGGGATCGCCTCTCAACCGTATCACGCGTATACGCACTATCATTTCGGCAGATTTTCTGGAATCGAAAGGCGATACGCTGAAAAACCGCAAGTTCATCGGCTCGGCGATACCCGATAATAAACAGCTGGCGGAAATTAAGAAGTTCGCGATGGCACAGCGCCACTTTCCGGGAAGTTGGTTTTCCAAGGATAGTCAGTTTGGCGCCATATTGATACTGACCGATTACGGCGCGCGGATACAAAAGCTCGATGAAAAAGGCGAAGCCAAACCATCGACCCCTGAATTTGATTTTACGGAAACGCAAAATGCAAAAAAAGACCGCAACAAAATTCCCAAAATGGAAAGCGCCGATCCGTCGGACTACATGAAGTTCAACGAAGAACTCGGAAAAGTATTGAAAGAACAGAAATGGGTAAACCCTACGGTCGGCGAAGCTAATTGCGCTAACATGATGGGCACACAGCCCTCCGTGGCTGGGTCGCCATCGGCGAATCCGTGTGCCATGGAATATCTTGTCGGCGGCGGGCCTTGGGTTGCTTCTTTTTTCATGAATATCATGACATCGCAGATGGGGCAAATCATGGGGCTGTCTGTCCTGCTGATTTTTATCACACTTGCGATCGCATTCCGGTCCTTGTCCGCGATGATTTGGCCGACGCTGATCATCATTCTCTCTGTGATCTGGACTCTGGGGCTCGTCGGCCTGTCAAATGTCACAATGACGATGATGATCAATATTGTCGCGATCCTCAACTTAACGGTGGGGATTTCGTCTTCGGTGCACATACTTTCGGGTTACAAGTATTACCTCGTTACAATGGACAAACGCGCTGCCCTGATTAAAGCCTATGAAAAATCAGGTGTCTCGGTCATGCTCGCAACGCTGACCACATTCGCGGGCATTATGTCGATGGTGGTCGTACCCATCGTGCCTATACGCAACTTTGCCATCGCGGCATCGCTGGGTATTGCTTTTGCGTACATCGGCACCATCTACCTGCTTCCCTCGCTGCTGACGATCTGGGCACCGGGTGCCGCCAAAAATAAAAAGACCGGCGAAAAAATGCAGGGCCTGCTCGAGCGGCAACTGCAACGCTTCATCAGTTATATCATTCGAGTCACTCACGATCGGCCCAAAACGATCGTCGCGATCTTCAGCGTGATCATGCTGCTGAGCCTCACAGGCTACCCGAGAGTTGTTGTAGACACCAATTTTCTTGAATCCATCAAGCCCGGTTACGGCTTCAAAGAAACTTTCGAAACCCTCGATACCCATTTCGGCGGCACGACCAATGTGGAAATTATCATCAACACCGGTAAAAATGATGGCCTTAAAGATGTTAGTCTTCTGACGGCGATGGATAACCTCGCACAGCGGGCAAAAAAAGAACGCCCGGACTTTGTGGCTAAAACAACCTCGCTGGTCAACGCCGTCAAAGACGCGAACAAAAACCTGACCAACGGTAAAGAAGAGAATTACAGAATACCTTCGGACAACCAGAAGTTAAAACAGGTATTGCTCATGTATGATTCCGCTGACCCCGAATCTCGCAGACTTTTTGCCGATGACGACTGGGAAAAAGGTCGCATCACGCTGCAGGTCGTCAATAAGAGCTCGTTCGAATATACCGACTTTCTGACCCAGGTCGAAGGTTGGATGAAAGAATATCTCGAGCCTGTGAAGAAAACCAACCCTGAGCTGACCTACTATGCGACGGGTGGCATTCCGATTATGATGCGCCTCACTGGGTTTCTCACGAAGTCGCAATTACAATCGTTTGGGCTGGCGCTGGTCATTATCACCATCATCATGTTCCTCATTTATGGAACGATGCGTTACGGTTTTATCGCGATGCTGCCGAATATTTTTCCGATTCTCTTAACAGTGGGAGTCACCGGTTGGTTCAAAATACCACTCGATTCCGATACCTTGCTCGTGCTGCCGATTGCGATCGGCATCGCAGTCGACGATACCATTCACTTTCTCACGCACTACCGGGGTGAGCTGTTGGCTGGCCATGGCCGGCTCGAATCGATCAAAACGACACTCCGTGAAGTCGGTCAGGCGATGATCTTTACATCGATCATTTTGGTCACGGGGTTCCTGATTTTTCTCTCGTCGATCTACGTACCTTTCCGCAATTTCGGATTATTATCGGCCATAGCGATTTCCAGTGCGCTGATTGCCGACCTCTTTTTCTTACCGGCCTTACTTGTAGCATTTGGCCGTTCAAATAAAGTTATAGGAGCCGACACATGAAAACATTTACTCATCGCAGAATTAGCATGCAAGCGCGCCACGCACGCATGCTATTTTTCTTTTTGTCTGTTGCCCCGCTTTCGGCGCAATCTCTGAAAGAACCCGAAAAAGCGAAGGAAATTGCGCGCAAGATGATAAAGCGCGACGATGGAAAAACTTCGTATAATCGTACGAAAGTTATTTCGTGCGCGTTCGAAGAGCAGGGTGGTAAACGCAAATGCTCGGGGCAGGCGCGCACGAAATCGTTTGAATCGATCAGCAAAGATGTCGGGCCGGCGCTCGAAGATACGATCGGGCTCAGCGTGATCGATGATCCGGCAGACGAGAAGGGCTCGGCATTTCTGCAAAAAGACTATGAGGTGCCGGGTAAAGACACTGAGCAGTGGATGTATTTGCCGGCGCTTAAGAAACTGAAGCGCATTGTGGCCGAAAGCGCGAATTCACCCAAAACGGGTACACTGTTCGGTTCAGAAATCGCGTACGAGGATATCGAGAAGGTACGCCTGAGTGACTATGTCTATTCCTTCATCGGTGAAGAGGTTATCGATGGCCGGCCATGTTACATCTTAGAATCGTACCCGACCGCATCGCGTGCGCCAAAATCGTCTTATGGTCGGGGCGTGCTATGGGTCGACAAAGCAACCTATCTCGTTTTGAAATCCGACTCTTATGACCGCCAAAACAGATTGGTGAAAACTTTCTATTCGAAAGACATCGAGCAGATCGGCGGTGTGTATGTCGCCAAACAGCTGATTGTGGTGAACCATAAAAGCCGGCGCATGAGCATGATGAAACTCGAGAAGGTGAAGATCAACGTCGCGATTCCCGATGCACTGTTCGACACGCGCGCCGTACAAGACAGCGCGTTTCGCGAATCGCAGATGGGTGGAGTGCGGAATTGATTAGAACAAAACTCGCGATAGCGGGTTTTGTTCTGTTTATCGGGAGCATTTCGGCAGAAGAATTCGAGTTTGAAGAACAGCCGGCGCAGCAGGCGGGCACGGCATCGGGCGCCTCAGCCATGCCGAAGTTGCCTCTGCGGGGAAAAGTTTCGGCAGAACTTGGTCGACAGATCGATAACCGCTGGGTTTTTTTAGGGCCGTTTCTCGGTCTAACCCTCGACCACCAGAGTTCGTGGGGACAAATCTACGGCGAATCGATCTTTCGCTATAATGCGGCCTACCGCATCGAAAAGGACAGCTCGTACACGCGCGACGGCTACGAATTCGAAGCGATCTTGAGCGAACTGTATTGGAAGAAGTCTTTCGACAACGTGACGTTGTCCGCGGGCAAGATTATCACGGTCTGGGGTAAGGCAGATATTCTACCGGTTTCCGACGTTATTTCAGCGCGCGATTTGACCAAAGCTTTTTTTGCGCAACCACAGGAATCGCGTCTCGGCCAAAACTCGGTACGCGTCGACTGGTTTCTGCCAAAACAAGAGCTTCAGCTTATTTTTATTCCTTACCCGGTGAATAGCCGCTACACCGATCGCGATCACCCATATTCGTTGATACCGGGCGTAGAAATTCATAAAGCGTCGGCTTACGGTCGGGAGGTCGAAGGCGGGGCGCAGTATACCGCATATTTTGGCGGTGGCGCGGTTTCCGTATTTGGCGGTCGGTTCCATAACCGCGAACCCCTATTTCGTATTAAACCCGATGATTTTACTTTTGAAGCCCAACACCAGCCGTACAACACGACGGGGTTCTCGGCGAACTTTCCCGTGTTGGGTTTTCTGCTGAAATTTGAAGGTGCTTACCAGTTTCAACGCCTGAACCAGACAGCGATGCAGCTGCCCAACCCGTCGTGTCCGCTCACCTGCGCGGCGATCACGATGCCGACCGATGTAAAAAAAGCCGATGTCGTCGGGGGAACTGTGGGGCTTGATTACAATACGACCGAATACGGCAGCTTCATTCTGGAGTATTCGGCCACCGCACCGACGAAGAAAGATGCGGAGCTTCTGCGCGATGATCCTTTGCACTCGTATGCATTCGGCTATTCAAAAAATTTCCTGCGCGATACGTTGAGTTTCAACTCATTTGTTGTCACGTTTCTCAAATACAGCAATATTCTTTTCCGTTTTAATGTAACGTACAAAGTCACCGACGTCATTTCCACTTACCTGCAATATACGGGCGTCTTTATCGCCTCGGGCGACCCCGATTTGCGTATATTTGACAAGTATGACAGGGTCGATTTTCAACTCTCATACCAGTTTGATCTGGCAAAATAGGCTGAAACAGGAGATCTCATGAAAGTTCTGAAATACCTACTGGTCGCGCTTTTCCTCTTTATCGGGGGAGTGCTGATTATGGCGGCACGCCAACCCGACAACTTCAAGGTTGAGCGCGCGCTGCTGATACCTGCGAAAGCCGGAAAAATTTTTCCTTACCTCAATGATCTGCGTAAAGGACGCGAATGGTCACCATGGGAAGAAGGCGATCTGCAGGTGAAAAGAACCTTCAGTGGACCCGCCGCGGGAAAAGGCGCGGTGTATGACTGGGCGGGCAATAAAGAAGTCGGTAAAGGCAGATTGACCATTACGGAAAGCGTCGAAAACGAACGCGTGAAACTGGCTCTGCATTTTATCGAACCGATGGAAGGCGATAACAATGTGGAATACATTCTCACCCCCAAAGGCGAAGCCACCGAAGTTCGTTGGGTGATGACTGGCCCGATGCCTTTTATGTCAAAAGTTATCTGCGTGTTCATGGATATGGATAAAATGATCGGCAGCCAGTTCGACAAAGGTCTGGCGAAGCTCGCGAAGGTCGCCGGAAAATAAACGATGGAAGGTTCTCTTTCAGCACACGCCGAACCTGCACCGGATTTTCCCGCCAGCCGAACAGCACGCTGGAAAACGGTGCTCTCGATTGCCTGGCCCCTGATCGTCGCCAATAGTTTTTGGAATCTACAAATGACGATCGACCGGCTCTTTCTCGCCGAGTTCTCGACCGAAGCGATGGGCGCGGCGATTGCCGTTATGGGTGTGTTCTGGACACCGATGGCATTGTTGCAGCAGACTGCGGCCTACGTGACCACTTTTGTCGCGCAGTATTTCGGCGCGGGCAAAAAAGAAATGATCGGCCCTGCAGTCTGGCAATCGATCTGGGTGAGCATCATCGGCGGATTGCTCTTTCTGCTGCTTATACCCGCTGCACCCATTATTTTCGCCGGCATGGGGCATGCAGCGTCGATGCAGCGGCTCGAAGTCGATTATCTGGTCTCGATGTGTTTTTCTGCGCTACCCACGGCGATCGTCGCTGCGACGAGCGGCTATTTCACGGGCCTTGGCCGCACGCAGGTGATCATGCAGATCAACGGCGTTGGCCTCATCGGCAATGCGGTGCTCGATTACTTCATGATTTTGGGCAAGGGCGGTTTTCCCAAAATGGGAATCGCCGGCGCGGGTTATGCGACGGCGATCGGCACATTGCTGGCGGCGCTCTATGGCCTGTGGCTCGTGTTTCGCGATCACGAGCGCCGGGATTACCATTTGACATCCGGCTGGCGCTGGAATGGCGAACTGATGAAGCGTTTCATCCGTTTCGGTTTGCCCAGCGGCATGCAATGGGCGCTTGAGGGGCTCGCGTTCAGCGTGTTTCTTATCTTTATCGGGCGCATGGCCGACGGTAACGCGGCTCTGTCGGCTTCGAGCATTGTGGTGACGATCATGATGCTTTCGATTCTGCCGGCGATCGGCATGGCGCAGGCTGCGTCGGTTCTTGTCGGGCAATACCTCGGTGAAAAAAAGCCGCATTATGCCGAAGCCGCGGTGTGGGCGAGCTGGCAAGTAACGATCATGTACATTCTTTTGGCAGGTATCACCTTTGTACTGTTTCCCGGTTTCTACCTAAGCTGGTTTGCCAATAAAGCGGATGCAGACATGTGGGCGAAGGTGACGCAGATCGCGCCTTGCCTGCTGATCTTCGTGGCTATATTTACCACGTCGGACAGCATAAACCTGATTTTTTCGTTCGCACTCAAAGGCGCCGGGGATACAAAATTTGTCACCATCGTCGCGCTGATTCTGCCGTGGCCGCTCATGGTCTTGCCGACCTTCTTGCTGAGCGCTGAACCCGGAGCGGTATATTGGTCGTGGGGCGCCGCAACGGTCTTCAGTCTGGTGCAGGCGTCAGTGTTCTGGCGTCGATTTATGGGCGGCAAATGGAAGCAGATGAGCGTGATTAACTAGAGCAAAAATGCCTGACAGCCGTCGCACCGGTCACCGAACGCGCCTGTTTAGGTGCCGGTCGTGGGTTGGCGCAGCTATCTTTTTTTTTGCAGGTGTCGGGCTGTACGCTCAGTCTTTAGACCTTGCCGCCGAACCTTGGGATGTACGGTTTGAATCGTGTCTACCGCGTGAAAAGCAGTGCCATGATAAACTGGCAACCTCACCGCGATCAATCCGCATGTTGTTACCCGAGAACCTGCATTCGCGCGTTCCATGGTTTTATGGTGAGGTGGTATTCAGTCGCCAGTTTATTTATGATTCCGCAATGGCGGCACGAGTACCCGATCTGCTGATCTTAGGTTCGATAGGCTCGACCGATGAGACGCGTCTGAACGGCATTCTGCTCGGCAAAGAAGGCCACCATACGCAGAACAGTGTTGTTTCTGCCTGGAATAAGGTACGTGCCTATGACTTACCTCGAGGTGCATTGCGCCAAGGAATTAACACGATTCAAATCAAGGTAACTGTACTCGACCATAAAGCGGGTATCCATGCGGGGCCGCTTAAACTGACCGATGAAAACTCAGACAGGTACTCGCTGCTATCTCTGCGTATATGGCGCGAGTATATATTCGTCGGTATTCCGTTGCTGCTGATCATCGTCGTCGTCGCGTTCTTGATGGTGGTTGCCTACTGGCAAAAAGGACAGGGCAATGCCTTTCTGGTCTTGGCATTTGTTTCGTATTTTATCCATAGCTTTTATTTTCTGCCCATTCCGCTTGGTTTCGATTACCTGAGGTACACCCAACTGCAATGGATTGCGCGTATCTGGTCGGTCATGTTCTCGGCGCTGTATTTTGCCCGTAATCTTGGATATTTTCGCTGGCGGCATGAAATTATTTGGCTCATACTCGGCGGTATACTCAGCGTTTCCACTCTCATGGTTTCCAATTTCACAGAATTTGCAAACAATATGTTCTGGAATCAGATCGCTTTTCTTTCACATCTTTTTTATCCATTTCTGTTTTATCGAAAAACTCTCTCGGGTCCGCGCCGCACTATTTATAGGCGATATCTTCCGCAATCGCTCGGCGTTTTGGCATTCTACATCCACGATGCACTCGTCATTGGTTATCAACTCAATACGCCTTGGCTATTTCATTACATGAGCATAATCAATGTTGTTCACTTTCTTGACCATTTCAGTTTTCACCTCTACCTATGGCGCGACCGGGGCCGCCATGAAGCTGAAATAGAACACGCAAATGACAAATTGCGCATGGCTCATGAGCTGCACGATGTAGTCGGTGCGGAGTTATCGCAGATGGTTGTGTTAAGCCGCGAACTCGAATCGGAAAAATCGCGTAACGGCCTATCACGACTCGCAGCCGGCGCACTCGAAAAAATACGCGATTTCGCGCACATACTGAAAGACGAGACTGAGGTAGATGCATTGCCGGTTATTCTGGACAAGCTGCGCGCGCGGTTGAATGCTCTGCGGCGCTATGATGTCGGGTTTTACCAAAACCGACCTTACGTGAACTTACGGCAAAAACCCAATCCCGACGAAGAGAGCGAGCAGCACAAAGATCTATCCGCCCTGGCCGCAATTTCACCCTTCGCGCGCATGCATATTGAACGCATACTTTCGGAATGGAGCGCCAATGTCATTCGCCATGCCCGCAACGCTAAACAGCTTGTTTTGGGTTGGCAGGTGCGACCACATAAAGTGCGCATCTTTTTTTATCAAGATTCCACGCCATTCCAGTGGAGCGGCAAAGCCGAACGCGGCGGGCTGAAGGGGCTCGAGCTCAGGGCAAAAGAAATCGGTGCAAACATTTCGTGCCGCAAACGGCACACCGGCACACTCATGCTGCTCGTTGTGCCTTTGGTAAAATAGGCCATATGGGGTATTGCCCGGCGAGTTATTTTCCCTTAAGAACAACAATTAAAAAAATCAATTTCTCATGACTCCGGCAGAATCCCAAAACATGGCAATGACTCCCGTACTGGCCCTCGAAGATCAGCCTGTGATTCAAGAACGTCTGCGCCGTGCTTTTGCGACCTCAGATAAATACAAACTGCTTTGTATCTGTGGCTCTGTAGATGAAGCCCTCGCGAAACTCGCGCAGGTACAGCCCGCAATCATTTTGGTCGACCTTGAACTGCCGGGAAAGTCAGGTGAAGATCTTATAACGGTATTACGAGCGCGGTATCCTGAAGTCAAGATTGTTGTGTTTACTGTTTTTGAAGATCAGGCACGCATTGTGCGCCTGATGCGCCAAGGCATTCGCGGTTACCTGTTAAAAGACATTTCGGACGAACTGCTTTTCGCCGAACTGGGTGTCATTGAAGCCGGCGGCTCAACGCTTACCGAACGTGTGGCGCAAAAATTGATCGCCGATTTTGGTTCAGAGACGGTCTCGGGTGCGAATCCCCTCAGCGAGCGTGAACAAGAAGTTATCAATCTTATAGCGCTCGGGCTTAACTACAAAGATATCGCCGAAGATCTCGACATTAGCCCGCATACGGTGCGCCGGCACATCAATCACATCTACGAAAAACTTGAAGTAACCTCGAAGGTCGAAGCACTTAATCGTGCTCGCCAGTTAGGATTGTTGTAGCATAGGCCATATGGGGGATTGTCACCGTCGTTCGATCATGCTATCTTCATGGCATGCTGATCTATTTTGCGCAAAGCAAAGCCCAATTGTCTGAGGAGCTGAGAGATTCTCTGTTCTATAGCAGTTCGGGAAGAATGTTATTGGTTGCGCTCGTCCTATTTTTGTCTCATTGCAAGATTGTTACCCCGGACAGTTTCCTAGATCCCACCCCTGATAATAACGAATTGCTCAAGACCATGAACGTGCGCAACAACGGCGAGCTGTGGAGTGGGGTCGTGGCCGGGGATTTACCCGCTGGGGTAATGGGCGTCGACGTAAAGTTCGACGACGGTGCATGGAAAAAGGCGGAAATCAACGGTAACAGGTGGAGGGTATTCGTGCCGATAGGGCCGGAGGCAGCCGCAGGCAAGCAACGCTGGCAGGTGGGGAGCAAGCATCAGGTAAGCCTCAAAGCATTGGGTAATTCTGGAAATTCGCGTAGTCCGATGGCGATCACCTTCATTCGACAGACTAATAAAGATATCAATGGTGATGGCTATGCTGATGCGATAATCGGCGCGCCCGCGCTGAATACGAACCAAGGAAAAGCGTACATTTTCTACGGATCGGTGTCGGGTATACCCACCCAAGCTGCCACTGCTGCGCACGCAATTTTGACTGGCGAACTTGCGAGCAACTATTTCTCGAGTTCCGTTTCGGAAACAGACATCAATTGTGACGGTTATTCAGATGTTATTGTTGGCGCCAGAGGATACAATTCCAACCAAGGGAGGACCTACATCTTTTACGGCGGGAATGTCTTACTCACCTCGCAAGGTGCTGCGGCTGCAAATGCAATACTGACGGGTGTGGCGGGTAGCGATTATTTTGGCTACGCAATGACGGGGGGGGATGTTAACGGCGACGGCTGCCAAGATATTGGCATTGGCGCCTATGGATATGGCAGCAATCCAGGGCGATTGTTTATTTTTCACGGGGGTACTGCAGGTATCGCGACTCAAGGGGCAGGATCCGCTACGACCATCTTGACCGGCGAAGCCGGTAGCACGAATGCCTTCGGGGCGACGGCTACCCTCGCTGATATCAACGCCGATTCATACGCAGATCTCATTGTCGGGGCCTATGGTTACAATTCATTGCAGGGCCGCGCGTACATCTTCTATGGCAGCAGCTCTGGGATCGCCACCCAAGATGCAACGACGGCAACGGCAACACTCACAGGCGAGGCAGGCACGGGTCGCTTTGGTTTTTCCAGTGCTGTGGGCGATGTTAACGGTGACGGTTTTTTGGATGTGGTCGTTAGCGCCTACGTTTATAATGCGAATCAAGGGCGCACGTACGTTTTCCACGGCAGCAGCACTCCCCTCACTTCTCAAGGCGCATCAACAGCTTCCACCATATTAAGCAGTGAAGCTGGTACACCATTGTTTGGCAACTCAATCGTGGCAGCAGATACTAACGGAGATGGTTACGCGGATCTTGTTGTTGGATCTCCTGGATATAACGCGACTCAGGGAAGAACCTACATATTTAATGGGGGCGCAGCAGGCATCGCCAGTCAAGCAGCTGGGACGGCCAATTCCATACTCACGGGAGCAGTCGCGAGCGAGCAATTTGGGACTTCGGTGACGCTCGCCGACCTTAATGGCGATGGTCTAACTGACATTATTGCTACCAGTGCAATATTCAGCGCATCGCAAGGACGTGCATATTTTTTTGACGGCAAAGCAGCTGGCATAGTTACTCAGGGGGCTGGTTTAGCCAAAGGTTTGATTTCGGGCGAAGCGGGTGCCGGTCAATTTGGCGCAACACTCGCCAGCATTTTCGGTCTTAAATCGCGAGGTGAGAACCACCGCATGCCGCGACCAAACTCTTTAAACGAGGTGCACCGAAATTTATGAGATCCATAGTCGCAATCATCCTCAAGAATTTTCGCGCGGCTGCAAAGACATTGGTCGCTCTCTCTGCTTTGCTTATTGCCGCATCCGCACTCTCCGCCACTGAACTCAAACGCCGCGTGCTCGTGCTGCCATTCGACAACCTGCAGAAGAACAAAGACGTCGCGTGGATGTCCGATTCGATTGCAGATAACCTGAAGACCGACCTTTTGAAGTCTGACCGGTTTGAAATCCTCGATGTTGCCCTGCTTCGCAAAATCGATCCGGCGATGCAGTTTCAAAACCTCAATGCGGCAAACGCATCTGCTTTCGCCAAACGCCTCAACTGTGAGGTCGCGGTTGTCGGTCGCTTCACCGCGCAAAAGGATGGCCGTCAGCTGATCGTCAACTTTGAAGCAGAAGGCGTCGACGCACTCGAAGAACGGTCAGTTGTGACACTCAGGCAAGAAGCCCGTGTCGACGCCGGTGTATTTGACAAGGTTGAGCGCCTTGCTTCAGAAATTTCTGACGCGCTGAAGCAAAAACTCAAACCGCTCGACGCCGATAGTTTCAAGCGTGACAACAAACTTGAAATCCTCATCAGGCGACTGGAAAATCCGCCCAGAGGATTTCTTGATGATCTGCAGATAACCGGTTTCAAAATCAAACCCGCTTTCGATATCGATACTTTTGATTATTCTGTCGATTTCACCTATGAAGATGTAGAACGCTTCAAAGAGATCGAGCTCAAGTACATGTATTGGGGCAGGCAATTCGAACCTGGATTTTCGGACAGTCGGGATATACGCTGCAATGCTGCGAAATGTCAGTTCACGGGTGCGAATCCCGTACTTACCCTGACGAAGACAGCCCGCGACAAAGAGATCGTCTATCGCGTGAAAATCAACCTGCCTGACCCGCGTGGTCCGATCATAGCCCGCTGGTGGTTGGCTACCGGGTATCCCCATATGCAGAGTTTTTCTGCCTTGGGAATGAAAAACCCCGAGGCGATCGAGCCCGGCTCAAAGCTGCAACTTGATGCAATGAAGGGGTTTGCGTTTTTTGAAGCGGGCATAACACCCGGCCGCTGGCAATTTCTGCCGGGTCAGCTCCGCTGGTCGCTGGTTCTGCAATCGGGTTATGGCCAAGGCGATATGGCGCAATATCTTGCCGAAAACCCGACCAAGGCGAAAATCCATCTGTTATCTCTCGGCGGTGGCATGCGTATAGATCGCCTGTTTAAACTGGGCCGCACCTATTCGTTGGCGCCGTTTGTTGGTTTCGCCACGCATTACCAGAGATATTTTCGCCAGATTGATTCGGGTTATCTTTCTATAGCAGGATTTTCCCCTGAAATAGGTGTGAACAACTATTTCAGGCTGGCACCTAAATCACCGTGGCATTTGCTGGTCAGCTTTGTCGCGGGCTCATACCTGTACGCCGAACAGAATCTGACATATTTCAGGGCGGCGATCGGCCTCGAATATGTCATTAAGTAGCATTGGCCCTTCGTGCACGGGAACATCCGCCACGATGATCCACGCGACGGGCGCGAGCGACTGCGCTGCGCTCAATGGCGGCGCCTCCCCAGTGTCGCCGAGCTCGTGGCGCTGGTCGACTTAACGCGAACTTCGATTCCGTATATTGATTTGGGATATTTTCCAGGCACGCCGGCAGATGGGGCTACGCAGTACCATTACTGGAGCTCGACAACGGCGCCGAACAACGCGAATTATTCGAACCTGCTGAATTTCAGTATCCCGCAGATTGCCGGCATGGACACCAAGGGCAATGCGAATAATGGCACGACGTACCACTATTTGGCCCGATGTGTCAGCGGCCCCTAAGTCCGGCTATTTCCTTGACAGGACAGCGTTTCCGTATTATGTCGCATTATTGCGGCGTGGATTCTATCCTTAATTGCCATTTGGCGTGAGATTTGCCAGCGGCTAATCAGCTGGTTCGATACCCTATTCCCTAAACCCGAACTGGCTCTGCCTACTGGCGTTGCTCTGCCCGGTGTCGATATTTATTCACTGTCGATGTTTGCGGCCGAAGACGAAGGCCGCACTGAAGACCCGACCGAGCTCAGAAAGCGCCGTGAACGCGAAAAAGGCCGCGTTCCAAAAAGTGCCGAGATACCGGCGGCGCTGGGTACGTTGGGCGGGCTGGTGGTATTGTTCGTGAGCGCCGGTTGGATACTCTCTTCGCTCGCCCGCATCATGAAAGTGTATGTCGGCAATTTCGCAAGCCTTGGCGCGGTTCAAGAAGCGACGATGATTCCGATGATTATCACCATTGCGCGCGAATTTTTCCTGTTGCTTGCACCGTTTTTTATCGCCGTGATGCTCTTAGGTGTGATCGGTAATATTTCACAGACCGGTTTTCTGTTTTCTCTCGAACCGTTGCGGCCGAAACTTTCGAATATTTCGTTTACGTTCAACCGCATGGTGGAGCGCATTTTTTTCTCCAAACAGATTTACGTTAATCTGGCCAAGACGATCGTTAAGGTGACGCTGATCACGTTTGTCAGCTATCTGATCATCAGCGATGATTTTTTGAGCGTCATGAAAACCGGGCGCATGGGTGTCGGTGAGGCATTGCGCTCTCTCGGCTACATGTCGTTCAAACTCGCGCTTGTGTTGATTATCATACTGCTTGTAATGGCGATTCCTGACTATCTGTTCCAGCGCTCGCAATTCATCGAAAGTTTGAAGATGACGAAGCAAGAAGTAAAGCAAGAATTCCGCGAGCAAGAAGGTGATCCGCAGATTAAGGCGCGTCAGCGGCAGCGCATGCAAGAGGCATTGCGTACACAAATGCGTCAGGCGGTAGCGACTGCCGATCTGGTCATTACCAACCCCACACACTACGCTGTGGCGATCAAATTTGAATTCGACATGGAAGGCACGCCGCCGCGGCTCGTCGCTAAAGGCGAAGATGAAATTGCGCGCATTATTCGTGAGGTCGCGCGGCGCAACGACGTGCCGCTCTACGAAGATAAACCGCTTGCGCGCTTCATTTACGATAACGTAGCACTCGACCAAATTCTTCCCGGTAATCTTTTTGAATTATTAGTGAAAATCGTGGCGGCGATACCGACGTTGCGGGCGAAATTTCAGGAGCGGCGCGTTGCATAATGTAAACGCTTTCACCTCATGAAAAAATGGTATCAACAGGGTGATATTATGCTTGGCGTCGCCGTGATTGCGGTCGTCGCCATGCTGATCATTCCATTGCCCGCGATGCTGCTCGATTTTCTGCTCGCGT
>JAEUSA010000246.1 GCA_016788945.1 Leptospiraceae bacterium | reverse complement strand
TGGCCGATGATGAAGCAGCCTATGTCGTTAAGTTGTTTTTCGAGTTCTTCACGCGTCAGATCAAACCGGTAACCGGGAATCGCAGCGAGTTTATCGAGCGTACCGCCGGTGAAACCCAGACCGCGGCCCGAAATCATGGGTACGCGCCTGCCTGCTGCCGCCAGCCAGGGAGCGAGCATCAGTGAGGTTTTGTCGCCGACGCCACCCGTTGAATGTTTGTCGACTTTGGTGCCTTTGACGCGTGAAAAATCCAGCTTGCGGCCGCTTTCGGCCATCGCACGGGTAAGATAAGAGCGCTCTTTGACATCCATGCCGCGAAAGCAAATCGCCATGAGCAGCGCAGTGACCTGATAATCGGGAATTTCACCCGAGGTGACGCCGGCAATAACGCGCCTGATTTCGGCTTCGCTGAGGCGCCCGCCCTGTTTTTTCTTCGCGATGATTTCGTTCACGGAAAACGGATTATTTTCCCGGCATTTTGGTGGGTATTTTATCTGTAGGGATCTTGTCTTTATACTGCATCGCTTTGTCTTTCATCTTGTTGAAATCACAGCCGTCGCCGCAGGCGGCGGTGAATACAAGCAGCGCGAACGCCGCTAGCAGAGAAATACGCATAGATACCGTTTCGTATATCTATGTCCGAAGGCAACCGTTATTTCTGTCACCCAGGAATTGACCGCTGGGGTTTCACGACCTGCCGCGCAGCACCTGCCAATCGTGATTGTCTCGCCATGGCGCAGCAAGATTTTAGCCCTCCATGTATCGCTTTTGGCGCGGCTGCTGCCGCATATTTTTTTCGGGTATCGGCGCATTATGTCTCTCGGCCTCGGCGTGCGGTCGGGCAGACCGGGTGAATCTCGCGGCGGATTTTCCCCAGCAGCTCAGCATAAAATCCCTCTCGCTGTCTTTGGCCGCGGGCAAAAACTACCTGCACCTCGTGCATACCGCACAGAACCGCACGCTATTGCGCCTTGCCCTCGACCGGCCATTTCTCAGCGCGCGGCGCGCACGCGATCTGGTGCGCGAATCGTTTGCTTCGTACCGCATGGACGAAGCGGTCGAAGAGAACTGCGATAGCCTTTTACTGAAGAATGCCGTCGTGCAAGATGACAACATTGTGATTACGGGTCAGCTGAGTTGCGCGAAGGCAAAAAGCGGTGTTGTGGTAAAAATTGAACCGCTCGGTACCGGTGTGCGATTCAGCGCGCGGCTCGATGACGCGCGTCTGAACCGGCTGACGCTTTCCTTTCTTGCGGAGAATAATGAATCTGTATTTGGCGGCGGTGAACAGTTCACCTACCTGAATCTGCGCGGGCATCGTGTGCATATGCTCAGTGAAGAGCAGGGTATCGGCCGCGGTCTGCAGCCCATAACAACAGGGGCGGATCTCAGGGCGGGCTCGGGGGGGACGCCGGTTTCCACCTATGCGCCCGTACCGTTCTTTTTTACATCCGCCTACCGCGCTTTTGCTACGGACAACCTGCATTACCAGACATGGGATTTTTCCACAGGCATATACAGTGTGGATATCTGGGCGCCCGAGATCAGCATCGACATCGATACGTTTCCATCGTACGCGGCGATGATTGCACGCTATACGGCGCGCACAGGCCGCATGCAACCGCTGCCCGACTGGGCTTCGGGTACCGTGCTTGGTGTGCAGGGCGGCAAAGATCGTGTAGAATCGATATTAAAAGCAGCGGTAGATGCCGGCAATCCGGTGACCGCCATCTGGATACAAGATTGGGTGGGTAGGCGCGAAACCAGCTTCGGTTCGCAGTTGTGGTGGCGTTGGTTGCCCGATGAAGCGAGTTATCCGAACTTCCGTGCCTGGGTGGCTGATCTCTCGCGGCGTAATGTAAAGGTTTTAGGTTATGTGAATCCGTTTCTCGCCGATAGCGGGCCGATATTTGAAGAAGCATTACAGAGAGGTTTTCTTGTGCGCAACCCGCGCGGGCAGGCATACAAAATTCAGACCGCCGGTTTTCCGGCGTATCTGATCGACCTGTCAAATGCCGAAGCGCGTGCGTTCATCAAGAAGGTCATCCGCACGCAACTCATCGATGCAGGCCTTGCTGGTTACATGGCCGATTTTGGCGAATGGCTGCCATGGGATGCCGTGCTCGCTTCGGGCGAGAGCAGCGCGCAGTGGCATAACCGCTATCCGGTCGAATGGGCAAAGCTGAACCGCGAAGTCATACGCGAAGCAGGGCTTGAGGGCAAGGTGATTTTTTTCACGCGTTCGGGTCATGCCGGCTCTGCCGAACACTCGACGTTATTCTGGGCTGGCGACCAGCTCGTGACATTCGATGAATACGACGGGTTGGCTTCGGCTGTGACGGCTCTCCTCAGCTCGGGAATTTCCGGTATGGCATTAAACCACAGCGACATTGGCGGTTACACGACGATTGATAATCCGCTCAGAAATTACCACCGCACACGCGAGCTGACATTGCGCTGGGCGGAGTTTGCAGTTTTTACGCCGTTTTTCCGTACGCACGAGGGCAACCGTCCGTTACGCAACGACCAAGTCTATTCCGACGCGGCGATAACGCGCGACTTTGCCGCGCTGGGGCGGCTACACCTGCGCCTCAAACTCTATTTTGACGAGCTGATGCGCGAAGCCGCCGATACCGGCATGCCCCTTATACGCCCGTTATTTTTGCATTACCCGCAAGACCACAATACGTTCGATCTGCGCCACCAGTTTATGCTCGGCCGCGATCTGATTGTAGCCCCCGTAATCATCGAAGGATCAAAAGAGGGTAGTGTATATTTGCCGAAAGGCGGCTGGATTGAATCTTCCACCTTGCGGCGCATTGACACCGCGGGTTGGCACCGTTTTGATGCGCCGCTGGGCAAACCCGTGGTCTTCATCAGAGCAGATGCGTCCCGATTCGCCGGCCTCAAAACAGCCCTAAGTCCAGAAAAGTGATGTCCGTGCCACCCCGGATATTCGTCTCAACAACAGGTTCGCAAGAATCAAAATAAATACCTCTGGAGACAACATGAAAAAACTGATTTCACTTCTCTCACTGATGGCTATGGTTGCTGTGTCAGTACCTACTTTCGCACAGGATACTGATCCGACAAATCCTCCGGCTGTTGATTGCAACACGCTGAAAGGTAAAGAAAAGTCAGACTGCAAAAAAGCGCAGAAAGACAAAAAAGATAAAAAAGACAAAAAGAACTAAGATAGCCAAAGGCCATCTATAGATCGCCCGCAGGTTACTGCGGGTCATTTCACCGGAATATTCAAAGGAGAAACAATGAAAAAATTAGCCACACTTCTCTCACTCGTTGCCGCCCTGGCATTTATGGCGCCGGCTTTCGCGCAAGATACTGATCCCACAACGCCACCAGCAG
Organism: Leptospiraceae bacterium; assembly: GCA_016788945.1. Taxonomy (GTDB): domain Bacteria; phylum Spirochaetota; class Leptospiria; order Turneriellales; family Turneriellaceae; genus Turneriella. The sequence goes on along the minus strand of JAEUSA010000246.1, from coordinate 713 downwards.
GTGACCCTGAGCCTGTTGAGTGCAAAGATCTCAAAGGCGAAGCAAAAAAAGAATGCAAGAAGAAAAAGAGAAAAGAAAGACGCGAAGAGCGTAAAGAAAAACATAAAGAAAAGAAAGATCATTGATCCACTGAGCGCCCGGCGTACCGGGTACCAAGGTGACTCTCAAAAGGCCCTGCGGGGCCTTTTCGTTTTATGGTTCTCCCCCTGAAAAGGCATTGCAGCCCGTCTGAAAGCGCGCATGGCAACGGCAAAAACGAAAAAAACGACAAATAAGGCTTTGGCAAAAAAAATCCGCACGGTCGAAATTATGGATACCACGCTGCGCGACGGCGAGCAGACGTATAATGTCGCCTTTGCACCATCGGAAAAATTGCAGATGGCGCGCCTGTTACTCGAAAAGGCGAATGTCAACTATATCGAAGTTGCTTCTGCGCGCGTCTCGAAAGGCGAACTCGAAAGTGTACAGCAGATCACCGACTGGGCGAAACAGAGCGGTGGCAAAAAACTGCTCGGGCGCATCGAGATTTTGGGTTTCGTCGACGAAAAAAAATCCGTCAACTGGATGCTCGACGCAGGGGCAATGACGCTCAATATGCTCACTAAGGGCAGCCTGAATCACCTGACCCGGCAGCTCAAAAAGTCACCGGAGGAACATTTTGCCGATATTGCGCGCACGATAGAGTATGCAGATAAACACGGAAGGCGTGTGAA